>CALLJI010000085.1 GCA_938091475.1 uncultured Caldimicrobium sp.
CTTGCTATAGCAAGGGCTTTAATGAGTAATCCTAAACTCTTACTTTTAGATGAACCCTCTATGGGAATTGCTCCAAACCTTGTGTTTGAAATATTTCAGCACATAGATAAACTCAGAAAGGAATATAATTTGAGTATTCTACTAGTAGAACAAAACGCTCGTTTAGCCCTCAAGATTTCAGATAGGGCCTATGTTTTAGAAACAGGAAAAATTATCTTTGAAGGAGATAGCCAAAGTGTCCTTCAAAATCCTGAAATCCAAAGGGCATATTTAGGTAGAGAGCTTGATAGAGAGGCACACCTATAAAGAATAGGGGGAGAGATCTATGCTGGAAGAAATTAGGTTAATTCAGTTAGAAAGGTTGCAGGCTACATTAAATAGAGTGTTCAAAGAGGTGCCTTTCTATCGTAGGCTCTTTGAAAAGATAGGCTTTGACCCAGAGGAAGTTTCAGATTTAGAAGATTTAAAGAAGGTTCCCTTTACTACTAAAGAACATTTGAGAGAAAATTATCCTTATAATTTTTTTGCAGTGCCCTTAAGGGAAGTTGTGCGTATACAAGCCACAAGTGGAACCACGGGGGTCCCAATAGTAGTTGGTTATACCAAAAGGGATATACAGATGCTTGCTGAAATTGCTTCTAAGGCTTTACAAAGGTGTGAAATAACTAAAGACGATGTAGTGCAGATAACCTTTCATCCAGGGCTTTTTGCTTCAGCCTTTGGATTACAAAGTGGTGCAGAAAAATTGGGTGCTTCGGTGATACCCGTTAATTTTGAAGATCCCTCTAAACAACTCAAAATTTTAGAGGATTATCGCACCACCACTTTGATTACTACTCCCTCCTATGCCCTTTGGTTAGCTGAAGTACTTCCAAACACAGGGATTAATCCCAATTCTCTAATGCTAAGAAAAATCATTCTCTGTGGAGAACCCTTTACAGAAGAACAGCGCAATAAATTAGAAAATACCTTCAAAGTAAAAGTTTATAATCTTTACAGTAATATGGAAATTTTTGGCCCAGGCATAGCCTATGAATGTCCCAATAAAAGGTTTCATTATCAGGAAGAATACTTTCTCGTAGAGGTGATAAACCCCGAGACCTTTCAATCGGTAGGTCCAGATGAAGTAGGAGAATTAGTTATTACCACACTCACTAAAGAGGCTTTTCCTCTTATTCGTTTTCGGACAGGAGATTTAGTAAAATTTGAGCGAGCAAAATGCCCCTGTGGAAACCCCCTATTCTCTACCTCTCCCATTTTAGGAAGAAGAGACGAAGTAATCATTATAAGAGGTTTAAAGATCTCTCCTGAACAGATTGAAAACCTTCTTACCAATCTCCTCGGGGAAAAACCTTTATTTCAAATTGTGATAGATAAAAAGGAAGGATTAGAAGAAATAACCTTAAATTTGGTGCTAAGTGAAAAATATTTCACGGATTCATATTTTGAGCAGGAAAAGCTTAAAAAAAGCATAGAAGATAGGCTTTTTCTTGAGCTTTCTTTACCTTTTGAAATAAGATTTGTTGAGAAAGGTTCACTTCAAAGAAAAAATGGAGAAATTTTAAAGCTTATTGATAAGAGGTAAATTTATGGGATACATAGTTGAGATGGGAGAGCTCTTTTTGTCTCCTAATTACAAGAGAGAGAGATTAGCCTTTGTAAAAGGAGTAGGTACAAGACTCTTTACAGAAGAGGAAGAAGAATATTTAGATTTTACGGCAGGAATTGCGGTTTGTAATTTAGGACATTGTCATCCAGAGTTAATCAAAGTTTTAGAGGAACAGGGAAAAAGGCTCTGGCATATTTCAAATTTATACTATAACGAACCTCAGGCAAGACTTGCTAAAAGGCTTTCTGAATTAACCTTTGGAGACAAAGTTTTTTTTGCCAATTCAGGAGCAGAGGCTGTAGAGGCAGCACTAAAGCTGGCAAGAAGATTTGCCTATGAGAAGAACGGTTCAAATAAGAAATACAAAATTCTTGCCCTCAATAATTCCTTTCACGGAAGGACCTTTGGTGCGCTATCTGTGACAGGACAACCCCAATATTGGGAAGGTTTTGAACCTTTACTCCCTGGAATTAATTTTATTCCTCCTAATGACTTCAAAGCCTTAGATGAGAATTTTAACGATGAAATTTGTGCAGTCATTTTAGAACCAATTCAGGGCGAAGGAGGGGTATTTCCTTTAAAAAGAGACTTTTTAGAAAAGGTTAGAGAAAAATGCACAAAGCATAGAGCTCTTTTAATTTTTGATGAGATTCAAACAGGTATAGGTAGAACAGGTAAACTCTTTGCCTATGAACACTTTCAAATTGAGCCAGATATTCTATGCACCTCAAAAGCGCTTGCCAATGGCCTTCCACTTTCTGCTGTAATAGCGAAAGAGGAAACCTTTGCTGTATTGAAACCAGGCACCCATGCCTCAACCTTTGGTGGAAATCCTATAGCTTGTGCTGTGGCCCAAAGGGTACTTGACATTGTCTCTGAAAAAACCTTCTTAGAAGAAGTAGGCCTTAAAGGAAAATATTTGCGTCAGAAAATCTTGGAAATAGATAAAAAAGGTGCTATAAAGGAGGTCAGAGGGGAAGGGCTTTTAATAGGTATTGAATTTAAAGAACCTGCTAAAGAGATTTATAATCACTTACTTGAGAGAAGAATCTTAGTTACGCAACCCAAACCTAATATCATCCGTCTAAC
>CALLJI010000086.1 GCA_938091475.1 uncultured Caldimicrobium sp.
GGCTTTTAGGCTTGCAATTACAATATCTCCATCCTTTCCAAGACCAGCTGATCTTAAACCTTCTTTATTTTCCAAAATTACTCCACAAATACCCTCTGCAGAAGTACCACCACTTAAGGCATCAATGTGGAAATCAAGGAGTTTTATGAACTTTTTCTCCTCACTCTCTTCAAAGGAATAGCCCAGGGCATTTGCTACAGCCTTATAAGCTGCATCAATTGGTCCTATTCCAAGCCCTAAGGAGACCCTTTTTCCTAATTTTTTATCCTCTATCTCTACTTGAGCTATGGGACGCAAGGAACCACTTAATACGCTTATAACTTGAGAAGAAAGTAATTTATATCTATACTCATCCTCTAATAACAGATCAAGCACAATTCCTTCCAGATAGGCATCATCTACTTTTCTTAGAAAATCTTTTACCTCTTCTCTATAGCGCTCAAAGACTTGAAGTAATAACTCATCAGAAAGTTGCCAGCCTAAACTCTCCAGTTTGAAGGCTATAGCGTGTCTTCCTGAATGTTTGCCAAGAACTATAGCTGATCCGCTCCAACCTATTTGCTTGGGATCAATAATTTCATAAGTGGATCTTTCGCAGAGCACTCCATGTTGATGAATACCAGATTCATGGGCAAAGGCATTAGCTCCTACTATAGCTTTATTGGGCTGAACCATCATCCCTGTATGTTGTGAAACAAGCTGACTTATAGGCACAATTCTTTGTGTATTAATATGAAGAATGGGTTCATAACCCAGTTTATGCTTAAAGAAGTCAGCACGAGTTTTAAGGGTCATAATGATTTCTTCTAAAGCTGCATTTCCAGCTCTTTCTCCAATACCATTAATCGTTCCTTCAATTTGTGTAGCTCCAGCTAAAATAGCTGAAAGTGAATTAGCTACCGCTAACCCTAAATCATTGTGACAGTGCACAGATATTCTCAGTCTTCCCTCTCTTAGCTCACTTTCATAACCCTCAGCTATAAGTCTCTCAATTAAAAAACTAATGAGCTCATAATATTCATTGGGCACGGTATAGCCCACTGTATCTGGAATATTTATCGTGGTTGCCCCAGCTTTTACCACTTCAAGCACTACTTGAGCTAAAAATTCTCGATCACTTCTTGTGGCGTCTTCAGCTGAAAATTCTACCTCAGAAGTGAAGGACTTGGCAAATTTTACTGCCTCTGTGGCAAGTTCTAAAACCTCTTGCCTGGTTTTCCGAAGTTTATATTTTAGATGAATATCAGAAGTGGCAATAAAGGTATGTATTCTTGGAGATTGAGCCACTTTTAAGGCTTCCCAGGCAACCTCAATGTCTTTCCTGTTTGCTCTGGCCAATGCAGCAATAGTAACCCCCTTCACTTCCTTAGCTAAGGTTTGAACAGCTTGAAAATCTCCAGGAGAAGTTATGGGAAACCCTGCTTCAATTACATCAATACCAAGCTCTACCAAAGCTTGAGCAATTTCTATCTTTTGTTTTAAATTAAGGGAAACCCCCGGGGATTGCTCTCCATCTCTTAGGGTTGTATCAAAAAAAATTATTCTAGGATTCAAGGCTTAGCCTCCTCTTTTTAGATTAGTTTTAAATTAATACTTTTTTTTAAAAAGCCAATCCTCCTTAGCATCTCTGCACTGTCAATACCTTCATTATAACATTATCTTTTGTAAAATCATCTCTGATTTTTCCATTGTTACCCATTGTAAGGGCAATTCACGAATCGCCCACAAATTTTTGTAGAGGCACAGCATCGCCGTGCCCAAGGGGATTAACGTAGGGGCGGTTCACGAACCGCCCAAAATAATTTCTGGGCAATTCTTGAATTGCCCCTACCTTTGATTTTTCGCAGGCTAAAGCCTGCGGCTACCAATTTTATTCCTCAGGCACAGCAAGACGAGCCCCTAAAATTCTGGGCACTGGTGAGGTTTATTCATTTCCATTCTTCTGTTGGTTCTTTTTAAAAGGTGTGTTTTAATAAAAAGGAAGCTAAAGTATGGATTTATGCAAGAAAAAGTTAATTCAGTTTTGCTTTTCCCTTTTCTTTTTCCTTTTACCTGTTTTGAGTTTTGGGGAAGAATTGTATCTTCTTGTGGATAAAGGCACATATAGGCTTTTTCTTAATAGGGGAGAGGAGACAATTTTAGCCTTTCCTATAGGATATGGGCTAAAAAGTACTCAATTTAAAACCAAAAAAGGAGATTTTCTTACGCCCGAAGGCATATACGAAATTATCCATATTAGACCCTCTCAAAATTACTATTATTTTTTAGAACTTTCCTATCCTAATTTTAATGATCTCTCTTGGGCTTATTTTAGAGGTGAGATAGAGCTTGAAGTTTTGAGAGATTGCGAAAATTTCATCAAATGCACTAAGAGAAGGGAAATTCAAAGGCGGTTTGGAAATGAAATCGGTATGCATGGAGGAGGAGCTAAGAAGATAGAGAGGGGACAAGAAAATTTTCACTGGACCCAAGGCTGTATAGCTTTAGATAATCAAAATTTAGAAGAACTCTTGAAATGGGTTAAACTTTATCAAAGGGTTTATATTTTAGATTCCAATAAACCTTTGTTTGAAATTTTGAAAAAGTTAGCTTATCCAGAAGTAGTAAAGTCTCTTGATTATTGGGAGGGAGGATTATATTTAAAGGTAGATGAAAAAACCTACTGGTATTTTAAGCTTCTTGAAAAATATAATGGGCTTAAGTTCTTAGAATGGCAGGAGTGGAAAAGGGGTTTGCTTACCCAAAAGAAGCAATCTGCAGGGGATGGCAGATTTGAAGTGGAATTAGAAAATTATTTAAAAAGAACTCTGCTTAGACGAATCAATTATATTTACGATCCTTTAGAGAGAAAGAGTTTTGAGGAATGGAAGTAATTAGAGCAATTAAAGAGATGCAAAATAGGGCTAATCTTTGGAGAAGAGAGAATTTTATCATTGGCTTTGTCCCCACTATGGGTTATTTACACGAGGGACATTTGAGTTTGGTGAGAATGGCTAAAAGGAGGGCAGATAAAGTAGTGGTGAGCATTTTTGTAAATCCTCTGCAATTTGGTCCAAAAGAGGATTATGAGGTTTATCCCAGAGACCCTGAGAAAGATTTGTCTTTACTTGAAAGAGAGCAAGTAGAAGTAGTTTTTATGCCTGGTGCCAAAGAGATGTATCCCCAGGGGTATCAAACCTATGTGGAAGTCTCAAACCTTACCCAGGGGCTCTGTGGAGCCTTTAGACCAGGTCATTTCAAAGGGGTAACTACCGTTGTGCTAAAACTTTTTAATATTGTAAAACCCCATTTTGCTGTTTTTGGAGAAAAGGATTATCAACAGTTAAAGGTTATTCAAAGAATGGTGAATGATTTAAATTTAGAAATTGAGATCGTAGCAGCACCTACCATAAGAGATTGGGATGGATTGGCTCTGAGTTCAAGAAATACCTATCTTTCTCAAGAAGAGAGGAGGTCTGCTCTTGCCTTATATCAGTCTCTTAAGTTAGCAGAACGCTTAATTCTTGGTGGAGAGCGAAGGGCGGAAAGAATCAGGGAACTTATGCAAGAATATATTAAGAAGTTCCCTCATAATAGAGTGCAGTATATAGAAATTGTAAATCCTGAGACTTTAGAGAGAGTAGATCTTATAAAGGAAAATGTGCTTATTGCCTTAGCAGTTTATGTAGGGAAAACGAGACTGATTGATAATAAGCTAATTAGAGTGGAGGGTTAGAGAGTCCCTAAGGTTGGGGGATATGTTTAAAAAACCCTTTGGGCAGGGGCAAGCCCTGCCCCTACAAATAAATCCTTTCGGGCGATTCGTGAATCGCCCCTACATAATGCAGATTGGTAGCCGAAGGCTTTAGCCTGCAAAGAAATATTTGTAGGGGCTCAGCATGCTGAGCCCAAGAATTTAAAACAAAGGTAGGGGCAATTCAAGAATTGCCCAAAAAATTAAAAATGTAGGGGCAGCCCTTGCGGCTGCCCACCTTGGGCACGGCGTGCCGTGCTACAAAAGATTGGGCAGGGGCAAGCCCAGCCCCTACAAATTTGTGGGCGGTTCGTGAACCGCCCCTACGGTAATCCCCTTGGGTACGGCGGTGCTGTGCCCCTACATACAAAATCTTTTTTGGTAAAGCATACCACACCTCCAACAGGTGACATTTTAAAATAGGAATTAAGTGTGACATTTTAAAATAGTAACCACATTCTAAAAATTTTCCCTTGACTTTTGGATTAATAATTTTCATAATTTAAATAAAACCTTAGATATAGGAGGTGCTTTATGGGAGAAATTAAAAAGATTTTGGTTCCTGTAGATTTCTCGGATGTAGCTCCAATAGTAGCTAAATGGGCCAAAGATTTTGCCAGACAAGTTAAAGCCTCTATCGTAGTAGCCTATGTGTTAGAAGATTTGGCAGCCTATGAGGGAATTTATATCAATGTGCAAGCTCTAACTGAATTAGAAAATACACTTTTGGAAGGCGCAAGAAAATCTATGGATGATTTTATGAAAACACATTTTTCAGATTTTCC
>CALLJI010000087.1 GCA_938091475.1 uncultured Caldimicrobium sp.
GGACAAGCCTTTAATCCTAAAGCCTCAACAGCTAAAAGTAGATTTTGGCATATATGAGCTACATCCATAAAAATATAGCGCAAGCCTCTCTCACCATATTTAGCCAAAGTTCTCCTAAGATAGGCACTCCAGATAAAAACCGTGCTTGCGCTTTCAAAGAAAGCTTGTCCCAAGGCTAATTCACGCATTAATTTTCCAAAATTACCCTCCTTTAATTTTTCTAAACTAAAGCTTCTTACCTCTAAATGATATAACCCAGCTGGTATATTTTCCACAGAGTTTACCACAAGATAGGTCTCAATAGGATAAAGAGCCCCTGCAGAGGGCGCGGTTCTTAATAAATATGGGCCAACCCGTCCAGTAATTCCCTGCACTGCAAAACATAAAAGAGATAATTCTCTAAAGCTAAGGGGTTTTTTCCCATATTTTCTCTTACTTCTCCTTTTGGCTAAAATTTCAAAAAAATTTTCTGTCTTTGGGAAATCCTCAATCTTAAGTTCAATTCTCTCTGCCCCCTTATACTCTTTAAAAGGAAAGGCTGGCTCAATATAAATATCTCTTATACCAAGGGTTTTCCAGGATAAATTAGTTTTTTTAATAAATTTATAACTTAAAGTTTTCTCAAGGCTCATCTTTCGTTAAATCTCTTTCTATTTTGATTCCCTTTTTCTTTAGATATACAAAAACAGCAGTAATAGCAGAGGGTGTTATCCCGGGGATTCTTAAGGCTTGCCCTAAGGAGAGAGGGCGAAATCTGGTAAGTTTTTCTCGTACTTCTATAGATAAGCCAGGTATTTCAAAATAATTTAGGTTTTCAGGCAAAATAAGGCTTTCCCATTTTTTAAATTTTTCCACTTCCTTTCTTTGTTTATCAATGTAACCACTATATTTAATCTCTATTTCCACTTCTTCCAATACATCCTCTGGAAACTTTTTTAGCTCCTCCAAAGAATTTTTCAACTCTGAAAGCTCTACTTCTGGTCTTCTAAGCAGGTCAAATAATCTTACTGGCTCTTTTAAAGGACTGGAACCTACGCTCTCTAAATAGGCATTAACTCTACTGGGAGTAATCTTTGCCTCCTTGAGAAATTCTAAAAGTGCTTCAATTTTACCCTTTCTCTCCAAATATACCTCCCATCTTACATCATCCACTAAACCAAGTTTTCTTCCTAACTCCGTCAAGCGTAAGTCAGCATTATCTTCTCTTAAAAGGAGTCTGTATTCAGCTCGAGAGGTAAACATTCTATAAGGTTCGTCTGTCCCCTTCGTTACCAAGTCATCAATTAGAACACCAATGTAGGCTTGAGATCTGTCAAGAATGAAAGGTGCTTCCTCCTTTGCCTTCAAAGCTGCATTTATACCTGCTATTAGGCCTTGTGCCGCAGCTTCTTCGTAGCCAGTTGTTCCATTGATTTGTCCTGCTAAAAAGAGGCCTTCAATGAGTTTAGTCTCTAAGGTGGGTTTTAGCTGATCTGGATAAACAAAATCATATTCTATACCATATCCGGGTCTCAAAATAACAGCCTTCTCTAAGCCCGGAATAGATCTAACCATCTCAATTTGCACATCCAGGGGAAGACTATTACTAATCCCATTCGGGTAGACCTCTACAGTATTTAGACCCTCTGGCTCCAAGAAAACCTGATGCCTCTCTTTGTCAGAGAATCTAAAAATTTTATCTTCAATGGAGGGGCAGTATCTAACCCCTCTGGCTTTGATTTTTCCTGTAAAAAGGGGAGATCGATCTAAGGCTTTTCTAATAATTTCGTGAGTTTTTGGTGTTGTGTAAGTGATAAAACAGGGCACTTGGGGTAGAGGAGGTCTCTTCCCTCTATTCTTGAAAGAAAAAAGAGGAGGCGGATAATCTCCCCATTGAATTTCACATTTTGCATAGTCTATTGTTCTACCATCTAAGCGAGGACAAGTGCCCGTCTTAAATCTACCTAATTTGAAGCCAAGTTCCTTTAAGTTTTCGGATAATCTATTAGAGGGAGGGTCACCAAGCCTGCCAGCAGGAAAAGATTCTAAGCCAATGTGAATTAACCCTTTAAGAAAGGTACCTGTTGCAATAACCACTGCCTTGGCACCATATTCCTCCCCTGTGCGAGTCCTAACTCCAATAACCCTTTTGTCTTGGATTAAGATTTGGGAAACAGAGGTTTGTCTAATAAATACATTCGGGGTACTCTCTAAAAGCTTTTTCATATAGTTTTGATATTGAAAGCGATCGGCTTGAGCTCTCGTTGCGCGCACAGCTGGTCCTTTCTTGGTATTTAACTTTCGAAATTGAATCCCTGTGCCATCAATAGCTAAGCCCATCTGCCCGCCTAAAGCATCTATCTCCTTTACTAAATGCCCCTTCCCTATACCACCAATAGAGGGATTACAACTCATAGCACCAATTCTTTCCAGATTAATAGTAAGTACAAGGGTTTTACACCCCATTCTTGAAGAGGCAAGAGCTGCCTCAATCCCAGAGTGCCCTGCCCCAATCACGATAACATCAAAATTTTCTAAGAATTTCATATTTTATAGTTTAGCTTATCTTAGAGAAAGAGGCAAGAGTAATGGGCTGAAGTGTTGGGACTAATCAAGGCT
>CALLJI010000088.1 GCA_938091475.1 uncultured Caldimicrobium sp.
AAAGAAAATTAAGTGTAGGTTGTAATTAGAGGGTTGTATCTGAACAATGTGGGATTAAAAGGTTTAATGAGTGATGTGGTAGCAACCCGTTGATTCTATCCCTGTGTGGCAAGAGGAGAGGGAATGTTGATACCTCCTCTAATGTTTTTAGTGAAAAGGCAGGAGCTGTCTCCCAAGCAATCCTTGCCTGTAAAGTGGGTTTTAAAACCCTGATAAAACCAATCAACTTATAGTGGACTTGGGAGGCTGGGAACACACTACAGCAAGGGTTCAAAGACCCAGGGTCACGGAAGTTCTCCTGCCTTTTCACCCTTAATTTTTTTTCAGATTTAATTTATTAATCACAGATTTTTGATCTTATGAATTAATTTTTGACAAGAAATGGGCAGCCGCAAGGGCTGTCCCTACATTTTAATTTTTTGGGGCTCAGCATGCTGAGCCCCTACCAATATTTCTCGCAGGCTTAAGCCTGCGGCTACCATTATTTTGTAGGGGCACGGCATCGCCGTCCCCAATATGGGCAACCGCAAGGGTTGCCCAACAGAATTCTTTCAATTTTTAGGCAAATCGTGATTTACCCCATAAATAGGGGCAATTCGTGAATTGCCCCTACGATTTAAACATTTAAACCCTTTGGGCACAGCATGCTGTGCCCCTACCAATATTTCTCGCAGGCTAAAGCCTGCGGCTACTATTTTTTATGTAGGGGGCAGATTGGTAGGGTTATTTAAGAAGATTTCAATTTCTATTTTACATAATATTTATTATCGGAAGTAAAGAGTAAAAATCACTTTAGCTTTTCATCACTCAGGAGAATTAATTTAAAGAGAATTTTAAAATTTCTAAAGCCCTATCTCTATCTAAAAATTTCATTTTTTCGTATAGGGCTTGGCATTGGGAATAAGATAACTGATTTACTCGTTGGATAATATCAATTTCTTCCATTAAATGAGGAAATTGTCCTTCATATTCTGGGAGTAATTCTCTTTTTTCGATTAATTTAATGTAAATTAAAGCCCTTGCTGCTAAAAGTTTTTCGAGTTCTTTATTCTCTTTACCTTTGTAAACAAAACGAAGTACTAAAATATCTCCAGGGGGATAAAGCCAAGGTTTTCCCGTTAATTCTCTGATTTTTTCTTGATAGAGAAAAAGTTTCTTTACCTTTGCTTTTCCTTTTAGCTTTGAGTTAAGTAAAGTACATAAATATTGATGAATGTATCCTGCTTCAACATAAATTTTTGCGTTTTTAGCAGGTAATGCAAAGATTAGTTCTATGATTTTATTAGCTCTAAGTGTATCTCTGAAGCGCAGTCTCTCTGCCTCAATCTTAGCAAAAGAAATTACTTTCTCTACCACTTCATCGAAGGGTCTTGTCAGGGAGGCTTTGTAAAAATCAAGAAGTTTTCCAGTAGCTTCGTGCTCGTATAAATAGACCTCCCATAAATCCTTGTTAGACCTAATCTCCGCTATAGATTTCCCTTCTGATAAAAGGGTGTGAATTTCTATTACTCTCTCTATGTATGGCTCAACAGGAAAGATAGCCTTATTCTTTTCGTGCATAATCTGTAAAATTTCGTACAATCTTTTTGAAAATTCTGGAAAATCTGAAGAATTTTCTTCCAAAAATTGATCAATACTAACTTTTCTTTGTAACATAGAGAAAAAATTTGTCCCTTCAACTTCTTCAAGAATAATTACATCGTGTGAATACATTAGTTCGGTTATTAAGGGTAAAAACTCTACCCTATGTGATGAATAAATTACATTTATTTCCTTACACACTGATTATTTTTGAGTATTATTCCTTCCATTCAATTTCAAATTCGATCTCTTTTTTCTTCTTTTCTTCGTCATACTTGAATTTGATTTCAAATTCGAATTCTTCGGGAAGCTCAATTTTGTTGTCTCCTACCATAATATATCCTGCTTCTACTTGAGAGGCAATTTCTCTCAACTTCTCCACTAAATCCTCTTTCTTCATTACTGTCTCAAATTTTACCTTGTCACCCATAGCTCCACCTCCAATGTTTTGTAATATTTTAAGAGCTTATTTTATCATAAACTAAATTTTTATTAAAATCAAGTTTAATAAAGCTTCTTAGGATTTTAAAACAATTTTGGGCAGCCGCAAGGGCTGCCCCTACAGTTTTTTAATTCTTTGGGCACAGCATGCTGTGCCCCTACAGAATTTTTTAATTTCTTGGCAAATCGTTATTTTCCAATAAATTCGGGGCAATTCTTGAATTGCTCTACACTTTTTTGATTCTTTGAACAAAGCATGCTGAACTCTTACCGCTTGAAATCTATTTGGACGATGCGTGAATCGCCCCTACATTTGAAACGCTTGGGCACGGCGGTGCCGTGCCCCTACAAATTCGGGGCAATTCGTGAATTGCCCCTACCTTTCTGATTTTTTGGGCACAGCATGCTGTGCCCCTACATCTTTTTCTATGGTTCATAAAATTTTTAAAATTGTAGGGGCACGACAAGTCGTGCCCAAATGGTTTTAAAAAGTAAGAGCAGCCCTTGCCCATAAGACTATTGAAAAATAAAACCTTACGAATAAATTTATGGTTATGACTCTTTTTCGATTGGAAGAAATTACTAAAATTTATCCCCCCTATTACAGGGCTCTACATCGAGTTTCCTTAGAAATTGAAAGTGGTGAATTTGTTGTTATTACAGGACCAACTGGGGCTGGCAAAACTACACTCCTTAAATTAATCTATGCTTTAGAGCCGCCCACGGAGGGAGAAATTTATTATCAAAATGTGCCTTATAGCAAACTTTCCTACAAAGATGTAATTAAGCTTAGAAAAAAGATGGGTATAGTCTTTCAAGATCATAAGCTTTTTCTCGAATTATCTCTCTATGAAAATATACAGATTGCCCTTGCTCTTTCAGGCAAAAAAGTTAAAAAAGAAAAGTTCTATATCTATGATTGGTTAGAAAGATTCAATTTAGCGCATAAGGCACAAAAAAAGGTAAAAGAAATTTCAGGAGGAGAGCAACAAAAAATTGGCATAATAAGAGCTTTGATTAAAGAGCCTGGGATACTCATTTTAGACGAACCTACCGGAAATCTTGATCCTTACAGCATAGAAGAAATTTTAAACCTACTATTAAAAATTCATAATCAAGGTAAAACCGTTATTCTCTCCACCCATGATCCAACTATACTCTCAAAAAAGCCAGGACGTTCTATCATGCTCAATAGAGGAGAAATAGTTAAAGATGTGGTTTAGCCTGATGAAATTGGAATTTAAAAAGGGACTTTTCTATTATTTAATTCTCTATCTCTTCTTTTTCTTTTGGGCACCCTTTACTCTTTTCAATTTATATTTTTATAAAAATTTCTCAAAACTTTCTAATGAATTTTCAGCAAAAAGGGGATTAACTTTGGCTTACTATCCAGAAACGAAAACAAATAAAATTTCGGAATTAGAGGAATTTTTTAAAAAATTCAAATATGTTAAAAAAATTAGTATAAGTTCTCCCATAGAAGTATATCGTCAAGTAAAGGATACTCCCCCCTTTAAGGGATTTACTGAATCCGAGGTTTTGAAATATTTTCCTTATGTAATAAAAATTGAGCTTGATTTAGAAAGGTTAGAAGATTTAAAAAAAGAACTGATAAATTTTAAAAAATTCTCCCCAATAAATTTAGAAATTTTATCTGAACCCTACCCTACTCTTTTGGGATTTACTCAATGGAAATATTTTAATTTTTCACTTTTTCTTCTTTTATTATTTGGGCATCTTTTCTATTTTCTTTTCTTTTATTTTTTAAATATAAATCTAAGTAATTACACCAAAGATCAAATAGAAATTTTTCAGCTATTAGGTGGGCATATCTTAAGTTTAAAGTTGATAAGACTCCTTTTAATTCTTTTGCCATTAATTATTATTTTTTCATTATCCTTTGTTCTTTATTATTTGATTGCTCTAAAATTAAACTTTTACTTTCCACTTTTTAAGATATATCCTAATATGGATGAACCCATTGATCTCCTTTACTTTGTTCTTGATTTCGCCTTTTTATTATTCCTATATCCTTTTATAGTTTTATTTTATTCTTTAAAAAAAGTATGAATTATTTTTTAGTACTAATAATAATTTTTTTTCTAAATTGTAAAAACTTACCTGCCTCCTCTGGAACTCTAAACAGCCTTTCCCTATCTAATAGAGAGTTAATAAGATTGGAGAGAGAAGTCAGATTAAAGCAAATAACTCTTGAATCCCTAAAAAAGACGATGGTTAGATACTTTTTGAAAAAACATTTTAATGAAGAAAAGACCTTTCTTGATCTTCCAGAGGATGAATTTTGGACTTATTTAGAAAAATATAAATTATCCGAGTCTCTTTATAAAAGATTAGAAAGAGAAATAAAAAATGAAGAGGCTAAACTTAAAATACTTAAAGAGACTTATGAGAGATTCTTAAAAGCCAAAAAGGAAAAAGAGGAAAGGCAGTTAGCTGAAAAAACTAGCAAAGAAGGCTATAGTGAAATCTACAACCCCATTACAGAGCTTCCAATAAAAGTAGGTAAATATAGTAAGAAGGTCAAATCTGGAATATCTATCAAGGCTCCTATCTCTGGTGTAATAAAAAAATTGAGTTTTAGAGAAGGAAAGGCTATTTTGGTCATTGAAAATGAAGAGTGTATAGCTTATTTGGAAGGGTTAGAAAATATGCGTGTTTCTTTAGGGGAAAATATTAAGGCTAAAGAGATTTTGGGAGAAAGTGGGGAACATCCTTTTATGTATGAAATTTCTTGTAAAAAATAGCAATATTGTAGGGATGAGGTGCGCCCTACCCTGTCTCCTTGAGCAGGTGTAAAGGAGTGTTTTAATATGAAACTTTTGAGCTTCCTTACTCCTTTTCTATGAAAGGAGAAGGAGTTAGATTTTTCATAAGTTTTTCTTCAAAAAAAGCATAAAGTTTTCCTGGAAGATAAAGACCACACCCTAAAATCCAGCTTTCATCTCTTAAAATCACATATCCGGGGCTAATAGGTAAATCTATTTTAAGGGGCATTTTTTCTTTTAGAGCTAAGAGTTGTGCTTCATTAAGAGTCACTACATTTTTGGTAGCATATTTGCCAAAACGCTGTAAAAAGGCTGAAGTAGGTTTTAAATACTTTGATACTTTTCTTAGAAATAATAACCCTACTACCTCTGGAATTAATTTTTTTAAATTGGGTAAATGCTCCGTCTTTGGGAACATCCAATAGTTCGTAGTGCCCTTTAAAAAAAGGTAATTTTCAAATAAAGTCCTTTCAATCCCAAAACGGTCTTCCAAAAAATTGAGAATTTCCTCCCTCTCTTCTTGGGACAATTCTGTTGGAAATCTCTTAGCTATCATAGGGTTTAATTATAACGCAATATTTAATTTTAGGTAATCCAAAATCGCCCTCACAGATGAAAGCTCTCGGGCACGGCGATGCCGTGCCCCAAAGAATTAAAATTTGTAGGGGCAGCCTTTGCGGCTGCCCAAATTGGGCACGGCAGTGCCGTGCCCATACAAAATACTGGGCTGGGGCAAACCCTGCCCCTACATTTTTGGGGGCGATTCGTGAATCGCCTCTACA
>CALLJI010000089.1 GCA_938091475.1 uncultured Caldimicrobium sp.
CTCAAGATTTTCTATCTTTTCTTTAGCTCTACTTAGGGGTTCTCCCCTTGCCAAGGAGAGAAGAAATTCCTTGAGAGAGCTATCTCCTCTGGCTAAAAGTGCTTGAAGAAAAGCTTCTCTCAGAGAGGATATCTTTACTTCACCAAGTTTTGCAAGCTCCTTAGAAAGAAGTTTCTTTTTCTCTTCAAGGAGGGCTAAGTCAAAGTCTGCCCATTGAAAAGGAGTATGAGGTTTGGGAACAAAGGGAGAAAAATTAAAAACAAATCGAAAGGGGAATTTTCTTTTAAGTAGCTCCTTTATAAATTTTATACTTTCTAATAGATCTTCCTCTTTTTCTGTAGGCAGGCCAAACATAAAATAAAATTTTATCTTTTTAATGGAACTTACCTTTAATTTTTCTAAAACTTCAAAAATCAAATCATTGGGTATAATTTTATTTATAACTTTTTTTAATCTTTCTGATCCAGACTCAGGTGCAAGGGCAATACTCTTCGTAGTGCTAAAAAGGGAGATAAATTCATCGGTTAAGGCATCTAAGCGCAGAGAAGAAAAAGTTAAAATATTTTTCTTCTTTAAAAGCTCTCTTCCAAGCTTAATTACTTCATCCCTGTTTACAAATTCTAAACCAATCAGGCCAACCTTAGCTTGTGAAGGGATCTCTTCCACTTTTTTTAATAAAGCTTCCTCACTATAGCCCCGGGGGGGACGATAGATAAATCCAGCCAAACAAAATCTGCAAGCCCTACCACAGCCTTTAGATACTTCTAAAAGATAACTCTCTCTAAATTGTGCTTTAACAGAAAGAAGGGTTGATAAAATTGGCTCCTGAAGAGGAAAAGTCTTTAATATCCTATAGGGACCTTTTTTATTCCCATAGGGAGAGTAAAAAAATTCATACTGAGAGAGAGACTCTATTAATTTCTCTTTGTCAAAGGCATATTTTATAAAAAGGGGAACAATTTTTCCTTCAAGTGCTTCCCATTCTCCTAAGAGGAAACCATCCATAAAGGGACTGAGAGGCAAAGGATTACTCCATACAGAGATTCCTCCAGCTAAGAGGATCTCCCTTCTATCAAGTGGATTTATCTCAATTTCTTCCTTTAATAAAAGCTTTATCACATTTACAAAGTCTCCCTCAAAGGGGATGGAAAAGAGAAGAAGAGGAAAATCTCTAAGGGGTCTGTTATTCTCTATAGATCTGATTTTGCCTCTCTCTTCATAAAAGAATCTTTCACATACAATCTCTTCATAACTATTCAGTCTCTCATAAAGATAGAGGAATCCCAAATTTGACATTCCTATTTCGTATTTATTAGGGAAAATAAGAGCAAGGGGAACTTTGGCTCTCCATTTCTTTCTAATAAAATTTTGCTCAAATTTTAAATAATCTTCTTTCACCCTCTACATTACCTATCTGAGTGTTTTTTAAAACTTCCTCTCCCCTAAGGATTAATTTTTAGGTATACTTATCTCATCAATGTGGGGGAAGCCTTTTTTACTATTTTTATTAGGGATTCTCTTGGGGATTTTTTTTCTTATCTTACCATTTCCTATAAAAAAAGAGAGAGCTTCTAAACAAGAAATACCCATTCTTACTACTGGCAAACCAGAGCTCTGTTTGCTCTGTCATCAAGAAAAAATACAAGAGAAGGCTCACAGTGTAGAAATGTTAGGATGCTCAAGTTGTCATTTAGGAAATCCCCTTGCCAGTTCCAAAAAATTAGCCCATAAAGGCATAGTAAAAAACCCTTCAGATCTTCGGGTAGTTGAGAAAACCTGTGGTCAACCTAATTGTCATCCTGCAGACACAAAAAAAGTTACCCATTCTCTTATGGCAACAAATCATGGGATTATTAGAAAACTTCTCCTTGTTTTTGGAGAAGAAAAACTTTTAAACTCCTATCCAAAGCTGAGTGTAGCACAACTTTATAATCCTGAGGAGCCTCTAAAAAAGAGTTTAGCCTTAGATTATTTCAAAAAGCTGTGTGGATCCTGTCATCTTTACTTGCCAAAAGAGAAATTTGAGGATTTTTTGGGAGAAAAAGGTGGAGGCTGTTCTGCCTGTCATTTATTGGGCAATAAAGAAGATCTTAAAAAGAAGAAGGTTCATCCTATGCTTGCGAAAAAAATCCCCTTAGATAAATGCGTTATGTGCCACAACAGGAGTGGACGTATAGGCTTTACTTACCAGGGACTATATGAAGGAGTTCAGGGAGGAATTTACTCCAAGGTCTGGAAGGATGGCAGAGAGCTCACTCAAATTGAGCCTGATATTCACTACAAAGCAAATCTACATTGCATTGATTGTCATACGAGAGAAGAAGTAATGGGAGATGGTTCTTTCTATAAAAATATAGATCAAGCTATAGAAATTAGCTGTGAAAGTTGCCACACCCAACAAGGTCTAACTAAAAGAGGGAAAAAACTCGCTCAAGTCGTCGTGAAAGAGGGCAAATTATATCTAAAAGGGAAAATCACTGAAAAGGATTATCCCATCAAGGAGCCTTCTCCCGAATGTAAAGATCCTCTACATAAAAGACTCTCCTGCTCAGCCTGTCATTCAAAATACATACCCCAATGTATGGGCTGCCATGTCAAATATGATCCAAGAGAAAAACATTTAGACAAAATATTGGTTAGGGAAACTAAAGGTCTATGGGAAGAATATGAAAGCTATCGCAGAATCACTGAACCTCCTTTGGCTATAAAAAATAACCAAATAGTGCCTGTAAGCCCTGGCTGACAGGATTTTATCACCCTTTTGGATGAAAAAGGGAAACCCATAAGAAAAATAGAAAGTATTTCCTGGGCTTATTTTGAGCCTCATTCAACCCAAAAAAAGGGAAGAAGCTGTGAAAGTTGTCACCAAAATCCCAAAAATGTAGGACTGGGGTATGGAAAAGTAATTCTAAGCGAGGGAAAAATTCTCTTTGAATCCTTAGAGAAAACCAATCCCTCTCCCTACCTTAAGTTATCTCAAATTATAAATAAAAATGGAGAAACTTTAGTGAAATTCAATAGAGAAAATATGAGGGGCTTCAGTCAAGGGGAAATAGAAAGAATCTTAAAGGTGGGGATTTGTCTTGAATGCCATAAAGGTAAGGACAAGATTTACAGAAATTTGAAAGAAAAAATAGAATGTCCCAAATATCCCACTCTGATCTTTGAGAATAAAAAGTGGTAGCCGCAGGCTTTAGCCTGCGTTAGGTATTTGTAGGGACAGCCCTTGCGGCTGCCCAAAATTTTGGACACGGCGATGCTGTGCCCCTACAAATTAATGCTTTCGGGCTGGGCTTGCCCCAGCCCCTAAAAATAAAACCTTTTGGGCACGACAGTGCCGTGCCCTTACAAAGAAAACCATTTTGGTAAAGCATATCGCACCTCTAACATGTGACATTTTAAAATAGTAACCACAATCCTCAAAATAGGTCTTGACTTTTTAAA
The DNA here is from genome assembly GCA_938091475.1 of uncultured Caldimicrobium sp. Lineage (GTDB taxonomy): Bacteria > Desulfobacterota > Thermodesulfobacteria > Thermodesulfobacteriales > Thermodesulfobacteriaceae > Caldimicrobium. The sequence goes on from CALLJI010000089.1 coordinate 3,445, forward strand.
TTTTTTTGCTACAAAGAATTATGAGCCGTGTGCGATTTAAAGTAAAAGAGGTTGCAGCGAGATGGATGTGAGAATTTTAAAGAGAAAGAAAATAGGATATCTATATGCGTTGCATTGAGA
>CALLJI010000090.1 GCA_938091475.1 uncultured Caldimicrobium sp.
CTACTATTTTTAAATTTTCGGGCTCAGCATGCTGAGCCCTACAGATTTTTTAAATCCTTTGGGCAAAGCGTGATTGGCCCTTACCCCCCTTGCAGAGTTTTGAAAATGATTTATTCTTATCTGATAAAAATTCTAAAAAGGGGGTCCATTATGGCTGTTTGGAAGTGCACAAAATGCGGAGCCACTAAAGAATCAAGGTGTAAACCTAAAAAATGTCCAAACTGTGGAGAAGCAGAGGTGATGGTAAAGGAAGGTTTGGAGGGAGAGACAAGTAGTCCCAAAAAAAGAAGTTGTAACAAATAGAGAGATTATCCTCCCCCAACTACTCCACCTAATTTAAAGATGGGTAGATAGAGGGCAATTAGAATTCCTCCAATAATAACGCCAAGAAAAACTATGAGAATAGGTTCCACTAAGGTGGATAGGGTCTGCACGGTTCTATCCACCTCTTCCTCATAAAAATCTGCCACTTTGTTGAGCATATCTTCTAAATTTCCAGACATTTCTCCAATTCTAACCATTTCAATTAACATATAAGGGAAAACTCCCGTGTAAATCATTGGATCAGCTATAGAATGCCCGGCAGAGACATTAATTCTTACCTCTTCCATGGCCTTTTCAATAACCTTATTACCCGAAGTTTCTCCGGCAATGCTTAAAGCTTGAAGTAGAGGCACTCCTCCTCCTATGAGATTGGCAAGAGTTCTGGCGAGTCGGGAGATAGCCCCCTTGTGAAAAAGTTCTCCTAACAAGGGAAGGCGCAAAAATACTTTGTCAGTATTATATTTACCTCTTTCACTCTTTCGGTATTTTTTTATTGAAAGAAATGAGATAATCAGAGTAAGCACAAATAAGAAAAAAAACATCTTAAAATGTTTACTGATAGTTATAAGTATATGGGTTGGTAAAGGTAAGCTTTGTCCAGCTTCTCTAAAAAGTTCCTCAAATTTTGGAATTACAAAGAACATAATAATGGAAATAACTGCAATAGCTACAAAGAGAATCACAGAGGGATAAATCATAGCATGCTTGATTTTAGATTTTAGAGACAAAATCTTTTCTAAATAGGCGGAAAGCCTTTTTAAAATAACATCTAAATTCCCAGAGGCTTCTCCAGAGCGTACCATCTGTATATAGAGGGGATTAAAAATCTTTGGATACTCTGCCATAGCTTCACTCAGAGAACTTCCAGCCTCAACCTTTTTTAGAATAGTATTTATCACTTCCTTGAAGTAGGGATTTTTTTGTTGCATAGCAAGGGTTTCTAAGCCCTTCACAAGAGGAACCCCTGCTTCGAGGATAGTTGCAAACTGTCTTGTAAATAGGGTAATATCTTTTTCAGATACTCTCTTAAGTTGTATAGAAAAAGTGGTTTCCTTTTTTCGCTGAATTTGAAGGGGAAGAATATTTAATCTTCTGAGATATACCTCCACTACCTGCTCATTAGGCGCTTCTATTACACCCTTTCGTATCTCCCCGGTGACTGCCTTTCCTTTCCATTTATAAGTTGGCATTTATTTACCCACCCAATAGTTGGGCGCTTCTCTCAAAATAGTAACATCATGCACATGGCTTTCTCTATAACCTGCAGGGGTGATCTTGATAAATTTTGCCTTTTTTCTTAATTCTTCAATCTCTTTACATCCACAATAACCCATCCCAGATTTTAATCCCCCCATAAGTTGATAAATCATATTAGAAACAGGTCCTCTGTAAGGGACTCTACCTTCAACTCCCTCAGGAACAAATTTACTTATATCCTCAGCTTCATATCCATATCTCTCTCTTCCAGCACCTTTAAACATAGCTGAGAGAGAGCCCATTCCTCTATAAATTTTATAAGTTCTCCCTTCATAGAGAATAATTTCGCCTGGGGCTTCCTCGGTGCCGGCAAAGAGGTTTCCTATCATAACGGAGTGAGCACCTGCAGCTATAGCTTTGGTGATATCACCAGAAAATCTGATTCCACCATCCGCAATGACAGGAATATTGTATTTATCAGCCACTATTGCTACATTATGTATAGCAGTGAGCTGGGGCACTCCAGCCCCTGCCACAATTCTTGTAGTACAAATGGACCCTGGGCCAACTCCCACCTTTACTGCATCTACTCCTGCTTTAATTAAAGCCTCGGCAGCCTCACTGGTAGCAATATTGCCTGCCACAAGCTGGCATTCTGGAAAATGATATTTCACCTCTCTAATAGTGTCAATGACATTTTTACTATGTCCATGGGCAGAGTCAATAAAGAGGACATCGCATCCAGCTTTAAGAAGAGCCTCCGCTTGCTCAAGACGATTTTTACCAACTCCAATAGCTGCACCCACTCTTAATCTTCCAAGCTCATCCTTACAGGCATTAGGGTATTTTCTAATCTTCTCAATATCTTTAATGGTAATAAGCCCTTTGAGATTAAAGTCTTCATCCACAATCAAGAGTTTTTCAATTCTTCTCTCATGGAGTATTTTTACAGCCTCATCCAAAGTTATACCAGGCTTAGCAGTCACAAGATTTTCCTTGGTCATAACCTCCTTGACAGGTTTGTCTAAAGCAGTTTCAAAACGAAGATCTCTATTCGTAACTATACCCACTAATCTCTTTTGTGGACCCTCCACTACGGGAATACCAGATATCTTATACTCCTCCATTAGAGCTATTACCTTCCGAATGGGGGTATCTGGAGAAACTGTTATGGGATCATAAATCATCCCACTTTCTGATTTTTTAACTTTCTCTACTTCTTTAACCTGCTCCTCAAGGGACATATTTCTATGAATCACTCCTATTCCACCCTCTCTGGCCATAGCTATAGCCATTTTACTCTCTGTCACAGTATCCATAGCCGCTGAGATTAGAGGTATATTGAGCTTTATCTTGGGAGTCAAATAGGTGGAAACATCCACATCCTTTGGTAAAATCTCTGAATATGAGGGCACTAATAAAAGATCATCAAAGGTATAGGCTTCTCCAATTATCTCAAGCATAACTACTTAACCCCTTAATATAAGTTTAATAAAATCAAGTCTTCTCTTTAGTTAAGCCATTATTATATCGCTTAACTAAAGAAAGTAAAGTTGCCTCTAAAATGCCATAAGTAGTTATTAACAAATCTCCCTGGTTATAATATTTAAGAATTTCTGAATAGATAAGAAGTCCTGGTAAGGCTATATCTTCTCTTCCTTCTTCCATACCCTTTATACTTTTAATGCGAGAAAGGGTATATTCACTAATTTTATGAATTAATCTTTCTATTCTCTCAGCGGTTACTATGTGTCCATTTAGTCTTTCAGGTTCGTATCTATTAAGTTTTAAATCAAGACTTCCCATAAGGGAGGCAGAACCACCAGTAGCTACAATTTTTTCTAAGCTCCTCTCCGTTAAATTCTTTAATTGATCCCTTATAAAGGACCTAATGGATTGAAGTGCCCTGCCTGTTAATGGATAGCGAATATTAAAGAGCTCCTTTAATACTACCGCTCCCATTTCAAGACTTTTTATACCTTCCGGAGAGCCCTCTTTGAAATATATAAATTCTGTTGAGCCTCCTCCTACATCCACTACCATAAAGTTCTTCAAATTAAGACCAAGTTTTTTAAGTCCATAGAGCACGCCCTCTATGACTAATTGAGCCTCTTTCTCTGGTGGTAAAATCTCTATTTCAAGCTGAGTCTTACTCTTGATTTCCTCTAAAACCTCCTCTGCATTTTTGGCTTTTCTAAACACCGCAGTCCCAATAGCATAATAGCTCTTTACTTGATATTTTTCTAAGACTTTCTTAAACCTCTCTAAAACCTCAAGAGCTCGCTTTCTGGCTTGAGGAGAGATATTACTATCTATTCCCAAACCTTCACCTAAACGCACATTTTCCCTAAAACTTTTCAAAAAATAAACTTCTCCCGCATAATATTTTCCTAAAAGAAGTCTTATAGTCTGAGTTCCTATATCTAAGCCTGCTAAGAAGGGGGCATTTAATCTTTCCTTAAATTCTTTACCTAATTTAAAAATAGCTCTGACTTTATCTTTTAAATAGTATTTTTGCTGATTTTTTGGATTAGTGAAAAAATATGGTTTTGCCTTTGTAACTTCAAATCTCCCAAAACCTCTAAGCTCAATCTTTCTGCCCTCTAATAAGGCTGACTTTAGAATATCAAAAAAATTTTCCACTATAAAGTCAAGGTCCCTTTCATTTATTTCTGAAAAAAAAGATTGCAAGCCTTGAGAAAGGTCTCTTTTGGTCATAGAGAGATCCTTTAAGGTCTATAAAGAAAGAGTGCTCTTAAACTTAGGGGATCTAAAATCTCCTCTGCTTTAAGAGATATTTTCCCCTCAACTAACTTTTTAAGAAAACCCTTTCTTTCAGGGTAGTAAAGGAGAACAGCCTCTTTGAGAGAAGCTCTCTTCTTTGCTAAATCAACAGCTTTATGAAAATTACCCAACTCATCGGCTAATTTCAATTTCACCGCCTCTTCGCCTGTATATACCCTGCCATCTGCTATAGCCTTAACTTTTTCTAAAGGGATATTTCTTTCCTCTGCCACCACTTTGACAAA
>CALLJI010000091.1 GCA_938091475.1 uncultured Caldimicrobium sp.
AATAACTACCTCCTTTTTCAACCCTTAAACCAAGTTTTTCACTAAAAAGATATCTTCTATTTTAAGAGGCTCCGCTGTATTTTGCCCCTGCGAATTTAGGGGGCGATTCGTGAATCGCCCCTACAGATGGAACCTCTGGGCTGGGGCAAGCCCAGCCCCTACGAATTAAAACCTTTTGGGCGATTCGTGAATTGCCCCTACGGACACAAACCTCTTGGGCACAACAAGCCGTGCCCCTACAGAAAAAACTAATTGTAAGTAACTAAGACATTTTAAATGGTAACCGCATAAACCTTCTCAAGGGCAGATTTCAGATTTGTATAGCATTCATAGGGAACTTCTAAGTTTCCAAAGCCTCTCCCAAGTCTAATATGGGGTTTATTTACTCCGTGGAAATCGCTTCCTCCAGTTACTAAGAGATTTAAAGACTTCGCTTTTTCAATCAAAAATTGAGTAAACTCTGGATTATGCTCTGAATAATAGGCCTCAACCCCTTTTATACCCATATCCACTAATATCTCTAAATATTTAGCTAATTCTGCTTTATCAAGTTTTAGGGTAATGGGATGGGCTAGCACTGGCACTCCTCCACTTTGTAAAATCTTCCTTATAGCAATCTCAGGCTCAAGAATAGCTTTTGGCACATAGGCTGGAGCTCCTTTCTTCAGGTATCTTTCAAAGGCCTCAACAAAACTTTTCACATAACCCTTTTCCACCAAAAGCTTTGCAAAGTGAGGTCTTCCTATTTCTCCCTGGGCTGTGGCTGTCAATTCATCCAAGGTTATCTTAATACCCAAAGAGTTCAGTTTCTCAAGCATAAGAAGATTTCTCTTCATACGTGCCTTCTTTAGTTCCTCTAACATCTCCTCTAAGGCGTTAAGCTCTGGATTTAAAAAATAACCTAAAAGATGAAAATGCCCTGGCCCATCAAATTTAACACTTATTTCAACTCCACTCAAAAAGGCAATTCCCTCTTCTTTTGCAGCTAAATAAGCCTCCTTCAAGCCTTCAGTGGTATCATGGTCTGTTAAAGCTATCGCTTTGAGTCCTTCCTTCTTTGCAAGATAGATTAATTCTCTGGGGCTAAAGGTGCCATCTGAGGCTGTGGAATGGGTATGTAAATCAACCATAAAAAAATCCTTTAAGCCTTTTTTCTCTCAAAGGATGCTCTAATAAAGTCCACAAAGAGAGGATGAGGATTAAGAGGCTTCGATTTGAATTCTGGGTGGAATTGCACCCCTACAAACCAAGGATGATCCTCCAATTCTACTATTTCCACTAATTCTCCATCAGGAGAGGTCCCCACAATCCTCAGGCCTGCCTTCTCAAAGGCCTCCCTATAGAGATTATTAAATTCATAGCGATGTCTATGCCTCTCATAAATTTGATTCTGCTTATAGGCTTGGTAAACCTTGGAATCTTTGGCAAGAAGACAAGGATAAGCCCCAAGCCTCATAGTACCTCCCAAATCACAACCTTCCTCTCTTCTCTCCCTTGTACCCTTTCTGTAATCATACCATTCCTTCATAAGGTATATGACAGGATAGGGGGTATTGGGCTCAAATTCTGTAGAATGTGCTTCCTTCCAACCAAGTTTATGCCTGGCAAATTCTACCACGGCAAGCTGCATACCTAAACAAATTCCAAAAAAGGGAATTCCCCTTTCTCGTGCATATTTTATAGCAAGCATTTTTCCCTCAACCCCTCTTATTCCAAAACCCCCTGGCACAAGGATCCCATCAACATCTTGAAAAAACTCCCCTAAATTTTCTGGAGTAAGTTCATCTGAGAGAACATATTTTAAATTCACTCTAAGATGGTTAGCTAAACCACCATGGATTAAAGCCTCATTAAGGGATTTATAAGAGTCCTTTAAATTTACATATTTTCCCACAATGGCAATAGTAACTTCATCCTTAGGATTTTTAAATCTCTTTACTAAATCTTGCCAGGGAGTTAGATCAGGCTCCCTTGTCCAAATATTTAACTTCTCTACAATTTTTTCATCTAATCCCTCTTGATGGAAAATTAAAGGAATCTCATAAATACAATCCACATCCTTTGCGGTAATAACCGCATCTTCCTCTACATTACAAAAAAGGGCTATTTTTTTCTTAATTTCTGGAGGCAAAAAGCGATCCGTTCTACATAATAGGATATCGGGTTGTATACCTATAGCTCTTAGTTCCTTAACACTGTGCTGAGTAGGCTTAGTTTTAAGCTCTCCAGCTGTTTTAATATAGGGCACATAAGTTAGATGAATATAAAGAGCATTCTCTTTTCCTAAGTCATATCCTAACTGCCTTATGGCTTCAAGAAAGGGCAAGCTTTCTATATCCCCCACAGTGCCACCAATTTCAATGATAGCTACATCCACTTCCTTTCCTGCTAACTCAAGAATCACAGATTTAATCTCATCAGTCACATGGGGTATGATCTGCACAGTACCTCCTAAATAAATTCCCTTTCGCTCTTTGGTAATAACTGAATAATAAATTTTGCCTGATGTATAATTATTTTTAGCTGACATTTGAGCTGAAGTAAATCTCTCATAATGGCCAAGGTCAAGATCTGTTTCTGCACCATCCTCTGTAACATAGACCTCGCCATGTTGAAAGGGATTCATAGTCCCTGGATCCACATTGATATAGGGATCAAGCTTCTGAAAGGTCACCCTTAGGCCCCTTGCCTCTAAGAGCGCACCTATGGAAGCTGCCGCTAATCCCTTACCTAAGGAAGATAAAACCCCACCTGTGATAAATATAAACTTAGTGTGAAACCTCTTCCTCCTTTTCATAAACACTCCCCCTCACCTTTAGATAGCAGTAACTCACTCCCCTACAAAATATTTTAAGGCTCAGCTAAATAAATCCATCTCCGTGGATAAGTGGTAAGTCTTTTTAAACCCTCTTTAGTCACAACAAAAGTATCTTCTAACCCAATTACTCCAAGCTCTGGGATATGGAACTTAGGTTCCAAGGCTATCACCATATTTTCTTCTAAGGGTGTCTTATTTTTTTCTGCTAATACTGGGGGCTCATCTATTTCAAGACCTACCCCGTGACCAATAAACCTAATTTTCTCTCCGTGATGCATAAAATATGCCTGAAATCCCCATTTCTCTACCACCGCTTCCGCTAAAAAATAAACCTCTTCAGCAGGTATCCCTGGCTTTGTCTCCCTCTCTAAAGTTTTTAATACCTCCAAGGAAGCTCTAAAAAAGGGAGTGGCTGATTTACATTTACCAAAGCTTGCCATTCTTGTTTGATCTACATAATAACCCCCATAAAATCCGCTAAAATCCATCAAAATGGGTTCATTTTTCTTTAACTTTTTAAAACTTGCACCCCCTGGAAAGCCAAAAACTCCCTTTCCACCCTCACCTGTGGTAAAGGGAATGGGATAAAGCCCATCTCGTCCTGAAATAAAATACCCAAAGGAGAGTTCAAAACGGTTCTGAGAACGAGTATAACCAGGATGACCAAATTCTCTTAAATACTTTTCTATTATAGATGAGGCTTCGAGCTCGCTCATCCCAGGTTTTATAAATTCCAAACTTCTCTTTAAGGCTTTAGTAAGCCTTTGAGAGGCTCTTTTCATACACTTAATTTCATAAACACTTTTTTTAGTCCTCAAATCCCAAATCACCTCATCAATATTCACTATCTCATAACCAGAGAACCCATCAAAAAGCTTCCTCCCTTCCTCATAGGTAAAGGCTTTAAAATCTATACCAATTCTTTTGAGTCTCCTTTCCTCAATGATTTCATAAAGTTTTCTAAGGGAATCCAAACTGGAAAGAGGAAGAAGTGATTTTTTCTTCAGCCACTGGGTAGGTCTTTTCACATATAAAGTAATCTCCCTCTTTCCCACAAAAAGCACCCCCTTAATAAAGAGGGCTGTAAAATAAAATATATTTAAAGTAGAGAAAATGAAAGCTCCGTCGATGTCTTTTTCTATGAGCTTACTTTGAAAGGTCTTCAATCTCCTTTCAATTTCTTGTGGAAGCATTTTCAGTTAGAAGAGAGGGGAGCCCTAAGAGCTTCTGCAATTTTGAGCACAGTCTCGGCATAGGGCTCACTTATATTATATTTCATAATGATCCTTTTTTTATAATTTCTATTTGCATCCCTTTTGTAACCCTCCCTCTTTAAATAATTTGCGATACTTGCCAAGGCATCGGGGATAGAAAAGAGATCAACCCTTCCGTCTCCATCCCAATCATATCCATAGAGGAAATAGCTTTTGGGCACAAATTGGGGATAACCAAAGGCACCAAATATAGAACCTCTTATCGAGAAGGGATCCCACCCATTCTTAAAACTCATCTCAACAAAGTAAAGCAGTTCTCTATAGGCCCAGTCTGCCCGTTTTCTCCAACGGTTTCTAACCGTTTCATTATTAAAGTCTATCTCAGCATTATTCTCTATAAATTTTTTAAAGAGGTCTTCTTCCCCCGTTAAGGAGAGACTGAAAAAGGTATTAAATACAGGATGATTTCCAGTCTTTCTCCCCAGATCTGTCTCAACAAGAAAGATGGCTACAAGGATTTCTTTTTCTACTCCAAAGGTCTTTTCTATCTCTTGGAGAAGCTCTTTGTTTTTTAATATAAATTCCTTTGCCCGAAGAATTCTCTCTTTCTCTAAAAATTGATGATAGGGAAGTTTAGCTTCCCTCCAAGTTAAACTTCTTATCATCACTTGAGGGCTGAAAGATACTTCATCTCTACAAAAAAGGGTCTCAAGATAGCTCTCAGGCACTTTTTCTTTTAGATCTTCTTTGATTTTCTCCATCAACTTTTGCGCATAAGGTTTTATCTCTTCTGAAAGGTTCCTTAAACATAGTTCATCTACTCTTGGCGTATTATTCCCTGAAGTGTTACTCCCTAAAGTGTAACTCGCTAAAGTGGTATTCGCTAAAGTGTTATTCGCTGAAGTGCTATTCCCTAAAGTACTGTTCCCATATCCCTGGCCTTTACAACTACTAACACCAAAGAGGAGGCTTATTAAAAGGATAAATCCGATGAAATTAGACCTTCTTATAAAAGTCATATTTTTACTCCTTAGCTAAATTTAGCAAGGAGCCTGCAAGAAGGGATGCTCTCTCTCTTTCAGTAAACTCACCTTTTACCCAAAATTCACCCTTTCCTTTAAGCTCTATTTTAAATCTTTTCTCACCCTTTGAAAGGGCTCCTTTTATTCCTCTTATCCTAAACTCATCTCCCCTTTCAAGGCGGTTGTAATCCTCTGGATTTTCAAATAGTAAGGGAAGGATGCCAAAATTAATGAGATTACTTCTGTGTATCCGAGCAAAAGATTTAGCTA
>CALLJI010000092.1 GCA_938091475.1 uncultured Caldimicrobium sp.
AGACATCACTAAAATATTTCGCTAAACTTTCAGGCCAATCTTCAGGCTTTACATCTAAAATCTCTAAAGCAATCTTAATATCATTCCTCATTTCTCCTTCAAAAAAATGGAAATTTAACCCAGATACCCCTCCCACCTTAATAGCAGTATCTCCTTTTCCAATGATCACTTCCTTTATCTCGCCACTTGCCTTCTCTACATAAAGATCTTCAGCTAACTTTGAAGCCCTTTCTTTAAGCGGTCTATAAACACCCTTAAAATCACCCAGTTTTAGCTCTACAATTCTCTTCTCAAGCTCCTCAAATTTTCTCTCAATTTCCTCTACCTTTCTCTCTTCCTTTACCACCTCTTCCTTAAGAGCCTCTTCAGGCTTTGCCTTTACTTCCTCTTTTATCTCTTCTTTGCTTACCTCTTTCGGTATCTCTACTTTTACCTCAGGCTTTACTTCCACCTTCTCTTCAACTTTGCTTTCAGGCTGAATTCCTGGCTTAACTTCTGGTTTTACTTCTGCTCTTACCTCTGCCTTAACCTCAGGCTCTACTTTCTGCTTAACTTCTACTTTTACTTCTTCTTTTGGCTCAGGCTCTCTTTCAACTTTAGCAACTCCTTCAGCCTTTATTTTTTCTTCAGGCTTTTTTACTTCTTTTATAATTGCTCTTCTTTCAACTTTGCCTAAAAATTCCTCCTCAAGCTTTACAATTGCCTCCTCTATGGACTCCATTCCACCTTTTAAACTCTTAAGGCTTGCCTTTAGATCGGACAAAATCTCAATAACTGCAGATAAAGAAAATCTATCCTGAGCCATTTCTCCCTCCAGAGGTATTTCTCTCTCTACAATCTTCTCTACAATTACTTCAACTGGTTTTTCAACTATTTTTTCCACAACTACCTCAATGGGCTTTTCAACCACTTTCTCCACTACTACCTCAACGGGCTTCTCTACTATTCTCTCCACGACAAAGGGGGGGTGTATTTGAATAGTAATTTCTCTGGGATAAAGTCCAGCCCTTTTTACAATTTCTGGCACTGCCTCTTCCCATTCAATGGCCATAATATGCACACCCTTTACCCCAGGAATTTCTCTAACTTGCTGAATAATATCAACCGCTATTTGAATACCCTCTTCCTTTTTGTCTTTAGCTGATTCAAGCCGTTTTATGATTTCATCTGGCACATCAAGCCCTGGCACATTGTATTTCATATATTTTGCCATACCTAAGGATTTAGGAGGAGTAACCCCTGCTAAAATATATATATCATCCAAAATCCCCAATTCTTTACATTTCTCCATAAATTTTCTAAATTTCTCTACATTATAAATTATTTGCGTCTGAATAAAACGGGCTCCGCTTTTCATCTTTTTAGCCAAACGAAAGGGCCTAAATTCAAAGGGATCAGCAAAGGGATTCTCCGCCGCTCCTAAAAAGAAATAAGGCCTCCTTCCCTTTATTTCTTCGCCATTATCAAATCTCCCTTCCATTAAACCTTTCACTAAATTTAATAACTGAATAGAATCCAAATCAAAGACTGGTTTTGCTTGGGGATGATTACCGAACTTAGGATGATCCCCAGTAAGACATAATAAATTTTTAATACCAAGGGCACTTGCTCCTAAAAGATCTGCTTGAATACCAATCCTATTTCTATCCCTACAGGTCATTTGCAAAACTGGCTCAAGCCCTTCAGCCATCACTAAAACTGCAGAGGCCATACTGGAGACCCTTACCACCGCTGTCTGACAATCCGTAATATTTACCGCATCTACATATCCCCTAAGAATTTGAGCCTTCTTTCTTATAACTTCTCCCTCTGCATTCCTTGGAGGACCAATTTCTGCAGTTACTGCAAATCTGCCACTCTCAAGCACACTCTGTAAGTGACTTTTTAACTCCAAAGTTCCCCCTCCTAACTTACATTTTGAGATCTTCTCTAACTCTTACTCTCAACCCATCTCCACCTGCAGGTCTCCAATCCTTGGGCTTCCAGATCTCTAAAAGTTTGTCCATCTCTCCCCTTGCCCTCAATCTCTCCACAATTTCGTGCCAAATACAAAGCATATCCTTCCTCACCTCACATCTGCCCCCTTGAGAGCCTCCACAAGGTCCATTTAACAAATTTTTTGCACACCGAGCAATAGGACACAAACCAGCCGTCTTATCAATTATGCAATCTCCACACCCTCTACATTTCTCAACCCATTCCCCTAAAGCTGGATTAGCTCCATAAAAGGTAGTATCAACCCCTGGATAAACTCTCAAATTAGGAAAAAGATCTGCAATAAGATTAACCCCCACCCCACAAGCAAGACTAACTACAGCTTCAACTTTCTTTTCATATTCTTTCAATGGCTCTAAATATTCTGGGTCACATTGCCTAATAAATAGGTCCTCCAAAACTTCAATAGGATTCCCTTCTCTGCTTCTTGCTAACCTCAAAGCTTCTGCCAAAATAGAAACCTCCCTCAACCCCCCACTTGAGCACACCGCTACACACCCATTACACCCTAACACTAAAACTTTTTTATACGGCTTTATATTCTCTAAAATTTCTGGAAGAGGTCTTCTCTCTGCTATAATCATTAGCCTTCTCCTTTAATTCAAGTTTTAAAAGATCTCCATAAAACTCTTTGGCTCTCTCTACAAACTCATCCGCAGAGAGCCTGGAAATATAAAACATCGCTAATCTTTCCTTTTCTATTCCAATTTCCTCTAATATTTTTTTTGCCCCAAGCACCCTTTTTTCTGCCCTTTCACTCCCCCTTCCATTATGACATGTCCCTTTCTCACAGCCAGCCACCATCACCCCATTTGCTCCCTCTCTAAAAGCTCTCAAGATATCTGTAATCTCTACATAACCTGAACAAGGATATCTCAATATCTCAATAGATCCAAGCACTTGTTCTAAATCCTCACGCTCTGAAAGATTAGTGTAATTACAACAAAGAATGCTTATCTTTAAAGTTCCCTTACTCAACTCTTAACCTCCAAAAATTCAGGTTTTCTCTTAAGTTGAATAGCTCTGGCTGGACACTCCATTACACAAATCCCACAACCCCTACATTTCTTAGGATCAATAAAAGCAAATCCATTTCTAATATTAGCTGCAGAAAAAGGACAGGTCCTTACACAAGTTAGACAGACAACGCATAATTCTGTATT
>CALLJI010000093.1 GCA_938091475.1 uncultured Caldimicrobium sp.
GCATAAGCAGAGCCTTTCAATATACCGTTCCACTTAAAAACTGGAATTTTTTTAGCCTCTGCCTGTAAAACAAAGGGATCTTCAGGCAAAAAAGCAAGTAACTTCAGGTTATGTTTATCTGCGATCTCTTTTGCGTAATCCTTAAGTTCCTGAGGAAGATTCTCCGGACAGCGATTAACCACCATCCAAAGGTTATCTACCTGAATATGAAGACTTCTTAGTAAGTCAGCAATCCTTCCCACTGTCATAATACCCCTATGGGAAGCATCAGACACTATAATAAGATGCTCCATTTCTAAAAGATTCAATCTTGAAAGATGTTCCATACCTGCTTCGTTGTCAATTACTAAGTAATTATAGGAGCGCATAAGTTTTTCTATAGCTTGAGAAAGAAAGGAATGGGCTGCACAATAACAACCTGGTCCCTCTGGTTGTCCCATAACCAAGAGATCATAACCTTCTCCTTCAATGATAGCCTGATGTAGACGCATCTCCACATAATCATACCGTGCCATACTATCAGGTACACTCTTCCTTAGCTCCTCCTTAATTTCACCTAAGGTAATAAGGACCTCTTCTCCTAAAAGTTCATTAAGATTAGCATTAGGATCAGCATCTACAGCTAAAATAGGCTTTAAACCTTTGTCTAAGAGAAAATTAACCAAAAGGGCTGAAAGGGTGCTCTTCCCTGTTCCTCCTTTTCCTGCAAAGGAAAACCGAATAGGCAACTTTACCCCCTCCTCTTTTTATCAAGAAATAGTTTGTAAGTGTAAGAATCTACCAAGGCTTGACAACTGGCCTCTAAGATATCTGTAGAAACCCCAACGGTTCCCCATTTCTGACCCTTTGCTTTAGAAAGGATAAAAACTCTTACCTTTGAAGCAGTCCCTGGAAGACCAGGTAATACTCTAACTTTATAATCTTCAAGTTCCATTTCCTTGATAGCAGGATAAAATCTCACTAAGGCTTTGCGCAAGGCATTATCTAAAGCATTCACAGGGCCATTCCCAAGAGCTGCGGTGTGTTCAACCTCCCCCACTCCAGGAGGCACTCTCACCAGGACCGTTGCCTCAGCCTGAGAACTATCCTTTAATTGTTTTTGGTCAAAAACTTTATAACTCAGAAGTTCAAAATATTGCTTTGGCTCTCCCATCAATTTATAAATAAGCAACTCTAAAGAAGCCTCTGCTGCTTCAAACTCATAACCCTCGGCCTCAAGTTTCTTAATTTCTTCTACAATTTTATTTACCAAGGCACTCTCAGCCTCAAGTTCAATTCCAAGTTCTTTAGCCTTGTAGAGAATGTTGCCTCTTCCAGAAAGCTCAGAGACAAGCACTCTTCTTACATTTCCAACTAAAGCTGGATCTATATGTTCATAGGTTTTTGGAGTCTTAAGAACCGCAGAGACATGGACCCCTCCTTTATGGGCAAAGGCAGATCTGCCCACATAGGGAAGCCGAGGGGGATGAGGCAAATTAGCAATTTCAAAGACATAGCGAGAGACCTCTGTTAACTTAAATAACCTTTCTTCTGCAGATACCTTATATCCCATTTTAAGAACTAAGTTGGGAATAATGGAGCATAAATTGGCATTCCCACAACGTTCCCCAATTCCATTGATAGTACCTTGCACCTGGATTACTCCAAACCTCACAGCTTCTAAAGAATTAGCTACTGCACACTCTGCATCATTATGCGCATGAATCCCAAAAGGCACATCCCCTAACTCAGCTTTAACTCTCTCTATTATTTCTCCAATTTCATGAGGTAGTGTTCCACCATTGGTGTCGCATAAGACAAGACAATCTGCTCCAGCTCTGTAGGCTCTCTTTAAGGTTTCTATAGCATAAAGGGGATCTTCCTTGAATCCATCAAAAAAATGCTCAGCATCGTAAAACACCTTTGGCACTTGTTGCTTCAAATAGCGTATGGATTCTTCTACGATTTGCAAATTATGCTCTAAAGTGGTTTTGAGAGCCTCTTTTACATGGATTGTCCAGGTTTTACCAAAGATGGTAATTACATTAGTTTTTGCCTGAAGTAAACTCTGAAAAATCTCGTCACTTTCAGGATTTTTCTTGGGATGGTAAGTGCTCCCAAAAGCTACAATCTGGGAATGTTTAAGATGATAATCCTTTATTTCATTAAAAAACTGGGCATCCTTGGGATTTGAGCCTGGCCATCCCCCTTCAATATAGTCAATTTTTAACTCATCCAGTTTAAGGGCAATCCGAATTTTATCTTCTAAAGAAAAATTAACCTCTTCAGCTTGAGAACCATCCCTGAGAGTTGTATCATAAATCTCAATTTTTCTCATCATTTTTCCTCTCTACCCTTACCCTCTAAATTAAAAGCTTCATGTAGAGCCCTTACAGCTAATTCTGTATATTTTTCATCAATTACACAAGATATCTTAATTTCACTTGTTGATATCATCATAATATTAATGCCGTGTTTTGCTAAGGTTTCAAACATTTTGTTAGCTACCCCAGAATGGGTTCTCATTCCCGCTCCAATAATGGACACCTTTGCAATTTTATCGTCTCCCTCAATTCTTTCTACACCAAGTTCTTGACAAGTTTTTCCTACTAATTCCAGAGCTTGCTTAAAATCCGTCCTTGGTACAGTAAAGGTGAGATCCGCCTTTCCATCAGGTCTGCCTGTTTGGATAATCATATCTACTACTATGCCAGCTTCTCCAATAGGACCAAAGATCTTTGCGGCAACTCCAGGTTGATCCGGTACTCCATAAATACTGATCCTCGCTTCATTTCTATTATAAGTAACCCCAGAAACCAAAACCTTCTCCATTTCTTCATCCTCCTCCACAATCATAGTTCCTTCATTAAAATTAAAACTTGAGCGCACCACCAATGGTACTTTATAGATCATAGCTAATTCAACGGACCTCATCTCAAGAACTTTTGCACCAGAGCTTGCCATCTCCAACATTTCTTCGTAGGAAACTTTTTTGAGTTTTCTTGCATTGGGCACTATCCTTGGATCAGCTGTAAATACCCCTTCCACATCAGTATAGATTTCACATAAATCAGCTTTTAAAGCAGCCGCTAAGGCAACCGCAGTAGTATCTGAACCACCTCTTCCCAGGGTAGTTATATCACCACTCTCTGTTACACCCTGGAAACCAGCTACCACCACTATCTTACCAGCATCTAATTCTTGTTTTATTTTGTCAATCTTAATATCTAAAATACGAGCCTTTGTAAAGAGAGAATTAGTGTAAATGGGGATTTGATAGCCCAAAAAAGAAATAGCTTTATATCCCATACTCTGAAGAGTAATAGCAAGTAAAGCTGAAGTGACCTGTTCCCCAGTGGAAACAAGCATATCTAACTCTCTGGGAGCAGGATGAGAAGTTATCTCTTTAGCTAAATTAATTAACCTGTCTGTCTCCCCTGCCATTGCAGAGACAACCACTACTAAATCATCTCCATTCCTTTTATAAGAAATAATCCGCTCTGCAACTTTTCTGATACGCTCTAAATTGGCAACAGAAGTTCCTCCATATTTCTGGACAATTAGCATCTCTTAGCTCCTTTCTTTCTCAGAATCTTTTTTAAAAGAAGACCATAGTGGATCCTCTCCAAAATGTTGATACCAAAAATCAGTGGGATCAAGTGTCTCAGCCCTGGGTTTAATTTCAATTCTGTAAGAATCGCAATATTCCATAAGAAGTTGATAAGCTGCATTAAGGGCCTTCAT
>CALLJI010000094.1 GCA_938091475.1 uncultured Caldimicrobium sp.
AAAATAAAGTGTAAGATCTCTCCCAACTGTAAATGGAAGGCCTTTTCTTGAAGGGAATTTAAAAAAGAAATGTTTTGATAAAACTTAAAGGGCACATTTCTTAAATTAGCATAGAATTAAGGAGTTGTCAAAAAGGGGGAGAATGTTCCAAAAATTGTAGGAGCTTCGACCTGCGGTGTCTAAAGGGCTAAAATTAGTAGGGGCGATTCGCGAATCGTCCCTACATTTGTGATCTTCAGACAATTCTTGAATTGTCCAACGATTAAAACATTTGGCGGGGCAGAGCATATCGCACCCCTTATGTGACATTTCAAAATAGTAACTACAGTTATCTTCATAATAATTTGAGAATTTAAATGGTATAGTGAGGGGGGTTATATACCCCCCTACCTTACCATTATCTACCTTGATGACAAAGGGCACAATCAAAACTTGCTGCTTTATTTTCTCCGTGACAGGTAAAACAATAGACATCTTTAAAGTGAGTTTCAAAGGAGATAGCACTTGTGCCAGCTTTCATCTTAAAAAGAGAAGGATGGCAAGTAGAACACTCAAACATTTGAAGATGGAAATTATGTGAGAATTTAGCTGGATTCCCTGCCTTTGAAAGCACTATGTCTCTCATTGATATTATGTCCTTATTGTTAAGATGACAAGAAGTACAGACCTTTTCTAAATTGGTAGCGTCTTTTGATACATAACTAATGAGCTCTCCACTATGGGCAACTCCTCTATGGCAAAAAACACAACTTATGTCAGCCCTGATATGTGCTGCGTGCTTTGGATCTATATCTGGATTGCTTCTGACATCCTCTCGCATAATGTCTATCATATTTTTTGACATTCTATATTGGGGGTTTTTGATGTTATCTAAGGCGCGAAAGGTAATACCAGCCAAAGTCATAATTCTTTCTTTTCTATATTTTTGATTGTAATAATCAGTATGACAGTAAAGACAGCTCTCCATAGAAACCACCTGAGAGGCATAAACTGGATCGTTAATGGATTTTTGCAAAACTTCTATCATATGTTCTTTTCCTTTAACAGCAAAATTATAAAGGTCAGATAATCCTTTAATTTTAGCTTTCATATAGTAGAAAAATCCTGGTCTACCATGACAATCTAAACAAGACACTCCCTGTTGAGAATGAATATTTTTTTTCCAAGTATAAACCTCTGTCAGTGGACCTGTCCCCTCCTTTGGATGACACTTGGCACAGAATTGAGGAGAACTAGTAAAATGTAGCACTTCAATATTAATAAAGAGAAACCCAACGAAAAAAGCCAAAAGTAGAATTAAGGTCAGAAAAGGCCTTCTTTGAACAAAGGATTTAATAGCTCTAATAATACCTGTATTAGCCATAATACCCTCCCAAAATTCATTTAACTTTTAAGCTGGTATTTTAGGAATTGATTTAAAGTTTGTCAAGGGGTTACAGAGAATGTTTCAAAATTTGCAATGGCTTTGCCCCGCCGTGCCTAAATGATTTAACTGTAGGGGCAAATCACGATTTGCTCAAGAATTAAATCTTTTGGGCACGGCGGTGCCGTGCCCCTACAATTTAATTATTTGGGCAATTCATGATTCGCCCCTCCCACAAACAAAACCATCGGGGGAAGGGTATAGGGCACCCCTTATGTGACTTTGCAATAGGGTAACCAAATCAAGAATCTTAAGAATTGAGAAAATTAAAAAAAATTTATCAGCTTAACCCCTAATACTCTTCCTATAAGCCCTTTTATCAAAATATCTCCACCGAAATTTTTAAATAAATTATATGATAGTGCTAATCCAAAACCGGTTGTATAATGGAACGCTCTAATTATAAAACATACTATTAAAAAAGGAGGGAAAGTATCTAACCCTCCCTCGGTTAAACATAGAGCTCTATTTATTGCTTTTTGAGAATATCTTTATAATAGAGATCAAAGATAACAGCAGTTGTTCTAAAAACTAAATGTGAAAACTTACTATAAGGTATAGCTAAAAAGAGAAGAAAAACAGAGACTAAATGCGCTAAATAGACTATTGAGACATAATTATAGTAAAATTTAAGAACTCTTGCAAACTCTGTAAGAAATCCTGTAATACCAACTATGAGGATAAGCCATAGTAGAAAGGAATCAGAATAAGAGGTTTTAAGGGAATTTTCTAATTCCGCTCTATTTCTACCAGCCATCAACCCTATTACTCCATAGAGAAGTAATATCCCACCCACATTAGCTAACCACTTGACAGGATGAGTAAAGGGATTCCAAGGTGTGTGCATATGAAAAATATCAGCTAAAACAAAAACTGTGCCTGTTACTATGAAAAGTATTATAAAGGCATATAAAAGCATTTTGTGAGGATTTGCCCTCCAAGAATTTGCCCCGCACTTTTCAAATCTACTATGAGCTAAAATTTCCTCAATGGCTGGAATAAAATAATTACTTAAAATGGTTTTAAAACCATATCTATAGGCTTGAGGAATGTTGTAATAAGTCAAATAATTGTTCCACATTTTATTTACAGCATTTGCCATAAAAATGACTACTACAGCTGCTAACGGTAAAAACACAAGATCAACCATTAAAACCCTGGCTGGCAATTCCAAAAAACCAAGTTTATAATAAATCTCACCATAGGGGAAACTATTTGGATCACTGAAATTCGGTACTCCTCCAAAGGTTAAAAACATAATTGGTAGAATAAAAAGAAGTGAAATAAGAATCAGTATAGGCAATCCCCAAAGATGATTGTAAAATGTATGCATAAATTTGAAAGGTAAAAGTTCCTTAGTCGCAAGAAGCCTAAGTGAAGCTAAGACATCTCCTGGTCGTGCATTCCTTGGGCAATATTTTGTACAATCACCACATTGATGGCACAACCATATACTGGGATCAGATAATAACCTTTCTTTAAACCCCCACTGGGCTAAAATCATTTGTTTACGGGGGAAAGGAGCTTCATCAGGGGCTAAGGGACAAACTGTAGAACAAGTAGCACACTGATAGCACTTCTTTACCGTGTCTCCACCCACAGCTTGTATCTCATTTATTGCCTTCAAATCTGCATCAACTTTAAGGGTCTCCATAGCCATATATCTTCCTCCTTACCATCCTTTAAAGGGATTTTCACCATAACTCTTAATAGTTTCTGCAAACTCAGCCATTTTATTAGCTAACTTATCTAACTCATCAATTGCCACTGTATCAATAGTCACTCGCTCCATCTCTAAAGCTAACTGCTGAAGAGTTTCCTGAACATTCTCCATTCTTCTATTAGCCAACTCACTTCCCTTAATAAAGTGACATTGATAATTCTCACCATATTTGCAACCTAATAATAATATCCCATCATAACCCTTACTCATAGCATCTTTTACAAAAGCCACATTAACTGCACCAAGACATCTCACTGGTATTACTCTAAAAGAAACTGGTATACTCCCTCTTTTATAAGCTAACATATCCAAAGCGGGATAGGCGTCATTTTCACAGACAAAAGCCATAAATCTGTATTGTTCATACCCTTGCTCTGGCATTTCTGTCGCCTTAATCATACTACCAATCATATCTATAGAGTAGTCCTTGAAATTTATAATTCTCTGAGGACAAGAGCCAAAACAAGTTCCACATCTGCGACAACGAGTGATAAAGGGAATAGGAAAAGCCTTCTCATCTTCGTTTAGAGCACCGAAGGGACACTCCTCGGTGCATCTCTTGCATTGAGTACACATCTTGAGATCCCATTCTGGATAAGCATAATCCCAAGTTCTTGGATGTACTGCATGGCCAACCTCAATAGCCATCAAGCATTGTATGGCCTTAAGAGCAGCTCCTCTTGCATCCTCAATAGCCTGATCAATGGTCATAGGCTGATGCACAGCCCCCGCTGCATAAATCCCTGTTCTTCTCGTTTCATAGGGGAAACATATGTAGTTAGAGTCAGCATATCCGTAAAACAATTCAAGTTCTGGTAAAGCTGGCCCCTGCCTATACTCTAAGTTTAATACTGACTCATCAGCTGTAACAGGTACCATTCCGATAGCTAAGACCACTAAATCCACTTCAAGCTCAATTTTTTCCCCAAGTAAAGTATTGTCCACCACTACTTTAACTTTACCTTCAGTACCCTCGGTTATGCTCACTACCTGACCTTTGGTTAAAAATACTCCAGGATCATCCTGAAGGGTTTTATAAAAATTTTCATAGATTCCCATAGTTCTCATATAATCGTAAATAATATATGCCTTGGCCTCTGGATCTGCATCCCTTAAATATTTTGCTTGCTTTAGACTGGCTAAACAACAAAAACTTGAGCAGTAGGGAAGGTGATTCTCGTCTCTCTGCCCCGCACACTGCACAAATAATACACTTTTTATAGGAGCCCCATCAGAAGGTCTTGTAAGTTTGCCCTCTACCGCCATTTTCTCAAACTCAATGTTAGTAACTACATTAGGTATACTTCCATATCCTAAGTCAGCTAACTTCTTAGCATCATAGGGCTTGAAACCCACTGCTAAAATGACTGCCCCAATCCTTTCTTCCTCCTCCTTAGCACCAATTTTGATTTTGACATTATAAAAGCCAGGGCCCCCGGAAATTTGACTAACTGTTGCTCCCTTGAAAACTTTTATTTTGTCGTTCCCCTCAACCTCTGCTATTAAAGATTTAACGATAGGTTCAACTAAATTTTTGTAAGGAGCCTTAACCTCACAATGTAATTTCATTTTAGCCGCAAAACCACCCAATTCCTTCTCCTTTTCAACTAAAACTACCTCATAACCAGCCTTAGCACATTCAATAGCAGCCGTCAACCCAGCTACCCCTCCACCGATCACTAAAATTTTCTTTGAAATCTCTTCTTCAGGTTTAAATGGTTCTGGATTCTTATAAGACCTTAGCTTAGCTACACTCATTCTAATATAATCTTTAGCCAAAGCCATTAGCTCGTCTTTAAAAGCTACTCCACTTGCAATCTCTGCAGAATCTTCTAAAATTTCACCATTTTCTCCTACAGGAAATCTGCTCCAAACTACACCCTCTCTTAAGCTAACCCTATCCACAGCCACTTTTCCAAAGTTGAATACATCATAATTCACTCTAAAGGAACATGCACATATGGAAATACCTTCTAAACCTTCCTCTTGTATTTTTGTATTAATAAAATCTCTTCCCTCCTTGGAACATAAAAAGCTCTCACTATAAACTGCACTTACTCCCTGCTCTTTAGCAACCGCCTCTAACTCCTCTATATTTAATCTCTTTTCTATATCACAACTTCTACATATAAAAACACCAATTTTATCCATTTTTTTACCTCCTTTATACTCTTTTAATTATCTGAAGTGCCTTGATTACTGCACCCGTTGCAGTCTCATTGGAAGTCATAACATCTAAAGGTTTTTTGGCACACCCTACAGGGAATATACCTTCACCTTCAATAACAAATCCATTTTCATCCACTGGCAATCCAGGCACTGCAGTACCATATATACTTGGTTGCATTCCCATAGCTAATACAACCATATTAACCCTTTCTCTTACCCTCTTACCCGTAAGAGTATCTTCAGCTATAACAATTAAATCTTTAGTTTCTGGATCTTCCTCAATTTTAGCCACCTTGCCTTTTATAAAATTAATCTTGGCTTCACTCTGAGCACGCCTTAGAAACTTTTCATACCTCCCTGGCGTTCTTATATCAATGTAAAAAATTAATGACTCACTCTCTGGCATCTTCTCTGCGATGTATAAACTATGTTTTAAACTGGCTAAACAACAGATATATGAACAATAGGAAAGATGATTTTCATCCCGTGATCCTGCACATTGCACGAAGGCCACTCTTTGAGGTATGCTCTGATCTGATGGTCTATAAATATTTCCTCCAGTTGGCCCCCACGGAGAGGCCATCCTCTCCATCTGCATATTGGTGATTACATTAGTATATCTTCCATATCCTAAATTATCAAGCTTGGAGGCATCATAGAGCTGCCAACCCGTTGCCCATATGATAGCTCCACATTCAATCTCAAAGACCTCCTCTTGCATATTGAGATCAACCGCCCTATATTGACAAGCAGATTGTATTCTTTCTGCATCACCAGGTGCCAAAGCATCCTTATCAATTACATACCTAAGGGGAAATGCCATAGGTGAAGGTAAATAGATAGCCTTGGTTTTACCAAGTCCAAAGTCAAAATCACTTACGCGCTCCCCCTCACATACTTTCTCACATTCTCCACAGGCCACACAATTTTCATTCACATACCTCGGTCTCTTCCTAAGCGTGACTTTGTATGCTCCTGGGTCACCTTTAATCTCAACGACATCTGTCATTGTAAAGACCGTCAGATTTGGATTAGCCTTTATCCTTTTATAATTTATTTCTAATCCACAAGTAGGAGGACAAAGCTTTGGAAAATAATATCTCAATTGAGCTACCCTTCCCCCAAGGGTTGCTTCCTTTTCAACCAATACTACAGGAACTTCCATCTCAGCTGCTTCTATAGCTGCAGTTATTCCACTAATACCACCACCTACTACTAATATAGTTGAGCTACCCATTTTGACCTCCTTTACCCTTTTTCAGAGTTAAATTCCTGTACTCTAAGGAATTTAACTCTAAAAAAAGGGGGCCTTTTAGCCCCCCCCTAAATCTTCTCCTCAACTAATTATGGTCCAAGAGGATCAGGAATGATCTGCACATAAGGATATGTTTCAAGCTCCCACTGCTTTGTTTCAGGATTCCATCTGGATAGAGTGAAACATCTCCAGTTGGCATCATCAATATTCAGATAATCTGCTCTATAGAAATACCCTGGATAACGAGTTTCTTCTCTGAAGAGGATATGTAAAAGATGAGCTTCAGCTGTCCATACCCTGTGTCTGTTTTCCCAAGCTCTCATAAGCTCATGTAGATCTCTTGCAGCTGCAAG
>CALLJI010000095.1 GCA_938091475.1 uncultured Caldimicrobium sp.
GGCCGGGGGTGGAAGCTCAGCGATGGGTGGAGCCTACCGGTACTAATCGCCCGTGCGACTTGGCTGCAGTACCAGCTTAAATTTGGCAGAGGCTCTCTATTTACCTGTTTTAATAGATATGAGAGAGATCCTCGGGTGCCCATACCGGAGGGGAAACACCCGTTCCCATTCCGAACACGGTCGTTAAGCCCTCCAGGGCCGATGGTACTGGGTGGTTACCCACCTGGGAGAGTAGGTCGGTGCCCGGGGATCTCTTTTATGTTTATAAATACATATCCTTGAAAAAATTCAATTTAAAAGTAAATTACATCTTCACAAATGAACTCCGCTATTAAAATTATTGGCTTATTAAGTCTTACTTTTCTACTTTTTTTAAGTCTTCTTGTCTTAATTCTTTTTTTGTATCTAAAAATTTCTCTTCCTAGTATGTCTAAACTTAAACATTATAGACCTAAACAAACTAATCTAATTGTAGATTATCAAGAGAATATTATTGGATTTTTAGGTGAAGAGAGAAGGATTTTTGTTCCTTTAAACAAGATACCTGACCATGTAAAGAAGGCTTTTTTAGCTGCGGAAGATGCACAGTTTTACCGACATAAAGGAATTGACTTTTTTAGTCTCTTGAGAGCACTTTTCAAGAATTTAGTCTCAGGCCGAGTTGTACAAGGGGGGAGTACCATTACTCAACAAGTTGCCAAATCTTTGCTTTTAAGTCCTGAGAGAACTTTCTCTCGTAAATTAAATGAAATGGTCCTTGCCTGGCAAATGGAAAAACATCTTACAAAGGATGAAATCCTAACCATATATTTAAACCATATCTACCTTGGAGAAGGAGCTTACGGCGTAGAAGCAGCCTCCCTGACTTACTTTGGTAAGCACGTTTGGGAGCTTGACCTGTTAGAGGCTGCAACCTTAGCTGGTTTACTTCCAGCCCCTACTAAATTTAGTCCTTTAAATAATCCTAAAGCTGCTTTACAAAGAAGAAATTACGTTCTAAAAAGAATGGAAGAAGTAGGTTTTATCTCTGCGGACTTGGCTAATAAACTCCTTACTCAACCGTTATTAGTAAATCCAAGGAATGTTAATATTCCTGCTTATGGAGCATATTTTATAGATCTTGTAAAGGCTGAATTAGAAAAACTTTTGCCCAAAGAGATTTTAGAACAAGGAGGATTAAGAATTAAAACCACTTTAGATGTGGAATGGCAGAGAAGGGGTTATGAAAATATGTTAAAATGGCTCAACAAAAATTATAAGGGTGAACTGCCTGAAATAGCAGCTGTCTGTCTTAGTAACGCAGATGGGGGAATTAGATTTTTAATTGGTGGAAAAAATTATTTACAATCAGCTTACAATAGAGCAGTATTAGGAAAGAGACAAGCTGGCTCAGCTTTTAAACCCTTTATTTGGACAGAGGTCATAGAAAAAGGAGTGGTTGAGCCCGATTCTATAATTCCAGATGAACCTATAACCTTGCCAGGAGCAGATGCTGGAAAAGATTGGAGCCCCGGCAATTACGATGGAGAATATATGGGGCCAGTCTCTCTTAAGGAAGGACTAGTGTATTCAAGAAATACAGTTGCGGTAAGACTGGTTTTGCTTTTAGGAATAGATAATCTTAGTGATTTAGCAAAAAAATTGGATTTTAAATTTCCTCTTCCCTTAAATCTAAGCATTGCCCTTGGTACTTATGAGGTAACACCGTTGGAATTAACCAGTGCTTTTACCATCTTTCCCACTCTTGGTCATAAGTTAACCCCCAGAGTCATTGAGGCTATTTATGATGAAATTTATGAAGGTAAGATAATTTACCAAAGTGAACCTCAAAGTAAACAAGTGTTTTCAGCTGAAACCATATCTCTTATGAATGACTTTTTAGAAGGTGTAGTGAAATATGGTACAGGGAGATGCGCCTCTGCTCTTGGTGTTCCTGCTGGGGGTAAAACAGGTACGACCCAAGATTTTAAAGATGCTTGGTTTATAGGTTTTACAGCAGATTATACCTGTGGAGTCTGGGTGGGTTACGATAAAGCAAGAACTTTGAAAAAGGGGGAAACAGGTGGCAGAATAGCTTGTCCCCTCTGGTTAGCCCTAATGAAGGGCATAAAACATGAATGGAAAGCACTTCCCTTTTATCACTCTCCTATCCCCTCAGCTGATGCAGTTCAAACTGGAGAATAGAACAAAATCCGACTTTTATGACGGTTATTCCTAAGGTCATGTCACAGTTTTTTACTATTTTGAATTGTCACATTATTCTTTCTTAGCTTTCTTCCATTGAATTGTATTTTGTAAGGTCCCGTCTTGCTGTGCCCAAGGAATTAAAAATCGTAGGGGCAGCCCTTGCGGCTGCCCACATTGGGCATGGCTGTGCCGTGCCCCTACAATTAAACCCTTTTCGGGCTGGGACAAGCCCAGCCCCTACAAAATTGGGGGCAATTCGTTAATTGTCCCTACAAAAAAACACTTTTGGGCACGACATATCGTGCCCTTACATTTTTAATTAATTATGAAACTTTAAAAAAATCTGTTGTAGGGCACAGCATGCTGTGCCTCTTGAATTTGGGCGATTCGTGAATCGCCCCGACGGGTGAAACTTTTGGCTACGGCAGTGTCCCTACAAAATATTGGGCAGGGGCAAGCCCCCCTACAAACTTTGTTAGGCAATTCCTGAATTGCCACTACAGTTGAAATCTTTGGGCACGGCGGTTACATGTCTCTACAAACAAAATCTATTGAGTAGAGCATATTGCATCCCTTATGGGACATTTCAAAATAGTAATTATCTGTGACATTTTAAAATAGTAATCACACACCGAATGATAAGACTTGAAAAATTACAAAAAGCGGTTTAACTAATCTTAGGAAAAAGACCAAGGAGGTAAAAAATGGGTTTACAGAAGGTAATCAGTGCATATATTCCTCAAGGTGTATTTATAATTACTACTCAAGCCAATGATAAAATTAATGGGATGACAGCAGCTTGGGTATCACAGGTCTCCTTTAAACCAAGGCTTTTATCAGTAGCCATTGCTCCACAGAGGTATACTTATGAATTGATTGAGAAATCCAGAGTTTTTTGTATTAATGTTCTATCTGAGGATCAAGTAGAATTAGCCAAACATTTTGGTTTTACCTCTGGTAGGAAGGTTAATAAATTTGAAAATATACCATACAAATATGCCCTCAAAGGCTCACCAGTTTTACTATCCTCAGTGGCTTATTTTGAGTGTGAAGTTACCCATCTATACGAAACAGGGGATCACATCTTAGTGGTTGGTGAGGTAGGTGACTACGAAGTCTTAAGACCCGAAGCCAAGGTTTTAATTTTTAAATGGGATGATTATTTCGGTGGAGTTGAGGGTTAAAGAATGGAAGAAGATAAACTTCTCAGATTTCATGAGAGATTGAAAGATTTTCTTCAAAAACATCTTACCCTTTTTTTAAATCTTGTCTTAGCCTTTGTCATTGTAATTATTTTAGGAGGAGCCTGGGTTTATTATCAAAAAAACAAAGAAAAAAAGACTTACGAAGAACTTTTTCAGATCCTTCATAAAAATGATATGGTAGCTTTGCAAAATTTTGCCAAAAAGAGTGCAGGATCTCAGGCAGGTCTTAATGCAGCTCTTATAATTTGGGATAGTCTTTCTTCAAGTAGTGATTTAAAAGCAAAACGGGAAATTCTGGCACTTTTAAAAAAGAGTTATCCCAAAGGATTTAAAAATCTTCTTTTATACACAGAAGCCAAAATCTTAGAAGACTCTGGTAAAATAGAAGAAGCTTTAAAGTATTACCAAGAACTAATGGAAAAGGAACCACTTTTAAAGGAGATTTTATATCTTGATTTAGGTAGGCTTTATGCTATAAAAAATCCTACACAAGCCAAAAGGTATTACAAAGAGTTAATTGAAAAGTATCCTAAATCCTTCGGTGCACCTCTGGCACATTATAAAAGTTCAACATTGCCCTAGGAATTAATTATGCCTTTTAGTGTTTTTAAAAGGATAGCTGAAGAGAGAATACGAGAAGCTATGGAAAGGGGAGAATTTGATGATCTTTCCTATAAGGGAAAACCTCTTGAGTTAAAAGAAGATCCCTTTGTACCTGAAGAGCTTAAAGTGGCCTTTAGAATGTTAAGGAATGCTAACTTTTTACCTAAAGAAGTTGAAATTAGAAAAGAGATTGCAGAACTTGAAGCTTACTTAGATGAAGATCATCAAGAGGCCTATCAAAAAATTAAAAAATTAAGTGCCCTTTTATTTCATCTTAATCAAATTCGTCAAAGACCTCTACAAGTCGAAGATGACGACTATTATGCCAAAATTGTTGAAAGGATAAGGCTATATAAAGAGAAAAAATTACATGAAAATAAAGGATGCAATAAAATAGATTTTGCAAAGCTTCAAGTTTTACTCTCTGTTAAATCTTTTTACTCTAAAAAGAGATAATCACAAATTCCTATGACTTTAAAGTCAGATGACTTTTATATGTCCCTTGCTATAAAAGAGGCTAAAAAGGGATTAGGTAAAACGAGTCCTAATCCACCCGTGGGAGCAGTGATAGTTGATCCCAAGACAGGTGAAATTATTTCTAAAGGTTATCACAGGGCTTATGGTATGCCCCATGCTGAGAGAGAGGCTTTATCTAAAGCAGGAGAAAGAGCTAAAGGAGCAATTTTATATGTAACTCTTGAGCCTTGTTGTCATTATGGAAAAACCCCACCTTGCACTGAAGCTATCATAGCTACACAGATACAAAAGGTGGTTTGTAGTATTCGTGATCCTAATCCTATAGCTTGTGATGGTTTATCTATTCTGAAAGCTAAGGGAATAGAAACCAAAGTGGGGGTTTTAGCTGAAGAGGCTAAATATTTAACTAGGTTCTTTTTAAGTTTTGTTCTAAGAAAACGACCCTGGATAATAGTTAAAGTAGCTCAAAGTCTTGATGGTAGAATTGCTGTCTCTTCTGGTGACTCTAAATGGATTTCAGGAGAAAAAGCCCTCTATTTTGCTCATAAATTAAGATCTATGGTTGATGGTATAGTGGTGGGAAAAAATACTATTTTAAAGGATAATCCAGAGTTAACCACTCGATTGGTAAAAGGTAAAAATCCCTTGCGCTTCGTTTTGGACTCTTCTCTTTCCCTATCTCCAGATTTTAAGGTCTTTGAGGTCTCTTCAGAGAAGAAAACTATCTTGGTTTGTGGTGATGAGATAGAGGAGAAAAAGTTAGAGCCCTTTCTTAAAAAGGGGGTTGAGGTTTGGAAAATCAAACTCAGAAATGGAAAGATAGATTTAAGAGCCTTTATTAAGAAAACCTATGAGGAGGGTATAAGTTCCCTTTTAGTTGAAGGTGGAGGGATTTTGCATGGAGCCTTTTTAAAAGCTGGCTTAGTAGATGAAATTTTTGCAGTCATTGCTCCTTTAATCATTGGTGATCCAAAGGGTATTTTTAGTTTTAATATTCAACCCTTAAAGCAACTTAAGGAGGCTCATTCTCTCTTTCTCAGAAAAACTCAAAAACTGGGAGAGTGTACCCTCTTTTCTGCCCTAACGAAAGAAGGAAAAGCTCTTATAGATACTCCTTTAGAATCCTTCTAAGTTCCTTTTCAAGCTCTTCAGGCGATTGCTCTGAGGAAAAGACACGATCTGCCTTTTTTATTTTTTCATCAAGGGGAAGCTGAGTCTCGGCAAGTTTTAGAAGTAACGGAAAAGAAGTTTTGTCTTTAATTCTTTTTATTTGAGTGTTTTTTGAAGCCAAAACTACCCAAACTTCATCAAAATATCTCTCCCAGCCTACCTCATACAAAAGGGGCACTTCCACAAAACAAACCTTCCCTTTTGTCTTTCCGACCTTCTCAAAAAAGGCTTCTATTTCTTCCCACACTAAAGGATGGATAAAAGCCTCTAATTTTTCTTTAAATGAAGCATTTTCTAAAATCTTTTTTAAGAGCTTTTCTTTGTTTAGAGTTTTAGTTGTATCGTTGTAGAGTTCTTTTCCACCCAATTTTAAAATTTCTTCCATAATCTCTCTTTGAGAATAGAGTTTTTTTACTATTTCATCACAGGAAAGGGTAGGAAAACCCAGTTTTTCTATTATTTTAAGTAAAGTACTTTTACCTGTAGCCATTCCTCCAGTGAGAGCAATTTTTCTTATCATATCATTCCAAACTTTCTAAAAGTAGTAAATAATTTTGGAAATCCTCAGGTAAATCTCTATGAAAGATGAGCTCTTTTAAGAGGCGCGGATGAAGAAAGGAAATCTGATAAGCATGCAGCATAAGTCTTTCAGGCTTAGGGAGATTGGGTTTGAGGCCCCCGTAGAGGGGATCTCCAAGGATAGGATGTCCAAGGGAGCTAAAATGCACCCGTAATTGATGAGTTCTTCCCGTAATAGGTTTGGCTTTAACTAAAGAAGCCCTTTTAAAATATTTAATTACTTCATATTCAGTAAGAGCAGATTTTCCTTCTTTTAAAATAGTCATTTTTTTCCGTAATTTAGGGTGTCTTCCAATTGGTTTTTCAATTTTACCCTTAGGTGGCTCAATTTTATTATAGAGGAGGGCCAAGTAGGTTTTTTTAATCATCCGTGCTTTAAAGGCTTCAATCAAAGCCCTGTGAGTAAAATCATTTTTAGCTATAAGCATAAGACCAGAGGTATCTTTATCCAATCTATGCACAATCCCAGGTCTTAACTTTCCTCCAATTCCAGAGAGATTTTTAAGTTTAAGAAGCAGACCGTGGACCAAGGTTCCTTCTTTATGACCAGGTGCTGGATGGACAACCACTCCAGGTGGTTTATAAATTATAGCTAAATCTTCATCTTCATACAGGATTTCAAAGGGAACTTCTTGTGGGATAAGCTCTAAAGGTTTGTCTGGGGGAATAATTACTCTTATACTTTGCGAGACCTTGGTTTTCATACTTGGTCTCACTTTTTTCTCTTCCACTGTAACATATCCTTCCTCGATGAGTTTTTGTAGGGTGGTTCTACTAAGCGCTGGAAAATGCTTCTTCAATAAGTGATCTAAGCGAATTCCAGCTTCTTCTTCCTTTACTATCAAGGAATAACTCTGTGTTTCCTGCATTTTTTAATAAAAGTTACTCTCTTTGGCAATGGGGGCAAAAGGTAGTTCCTCTTTGGTTGATTTTTATATATTGAAGAGGTGTGCCACAATTAGGACAAGGGCTACCTCTCTTTCCATAAACTAAATGCCTTTCCTGAAATCTTCCTGGTTTCCCTTCTCCATCAACATAATCTCTAAGGGATGACCCCCTGTAAAAAATAGCTTCTTCTAATAATTCCCTGAGAGTGGCATAAAGTTTTTGGATTTCTTCAGAAGATAAATCACAAGCCCTTCTATAGGGACTAATTTTTACTCTAAAAAGTAGCTCATCGGTATAGATATTTCCAAGTCCTGAGATAAATTTCTGATTGAGAAAAAAGCCTTTTATATTACTCTTATATTGGGATGTTTTTTCAGCAAAATACTGGAGCGAAATTTCTAAGGCATCCTCACCTATATTACTGAGAAAATCTGGCAACTGTGCTTTAGGAATTAGCAGAATTTTCCCAAATCTTCTGACATCTCTGTAGGTGAGAGAGAGATTTTCAAATCTCAGAGTGAGAAGGCTATGAGTATCAGTATGGTTATTAACTTTATGGTCTTGATGGAGAATAAGTGCGCCAGTTAGTCCTAAATGAAAAACAAGCACCCATTCCTCAAAATCAAAAAACAAGTATTTTCCTTTCCTATGAAGGTTTTCAAGTACCTTACCTAATAATAGATAGATTTCAGATTGGTTAACTCTTTGTTTCTCTAAAAAAGAAGGGTTATGTATATGTATCTCTTTAAGCTTTTTTTTAATTAATTTCCTCTCCAAATCTCTTCTTATGGTTTCAACTTCAGGCAGCTCAGGCATAAAATTTCCCTTACTCGGCGCAAGTGTGGTTTGAGTTTAGGACTTTACTCTTATAGATTTCTAATATAGAAAGAAAAAATCCAAGAATAATTGGTCCTAAGAAGAAGCCTGATAATCCAAATTGTGTGATACCTCCTAACACGGCAAAAAATACCAGTAAGTTGTGAAGTTTGGCCTTTTCACCAATAAGATAAGGTTTAATTATGTTATCTACTTGTGCTATGGTTAAAGCAGAAAGAATAATTAATAAAATACCTTTGACTACACTTCCAGTAATTAGTAAATATATGGATAAGGGCAACCAAATAAGAGCTGTCCCTAAGAAGGGTATAAAGGAAGCTAACATAGTAGTAAAGGCAAATAATAGAAAGTTTGGTATTCCAACTAAATAGTAGATGATCAAAGCTATAAAGCCTTGAATGAGTGCTGTGAGAATATTGCCATAGAGAACTCCTTTCAGAATGAGAGAAATTCTTGAAAGAATTTTTTCTTTCTCCCTCTTATCTCCAGGAATTAAGTCTTTTATAATAGTTACAATCTTTTCACCATCAACCAAAAAGTAAAAGAGGGTAAAAAGGGTGAAGACAAGTTTAAGGGCAAAGGAAAAGGTTGAAAGAAGGGCTCCACTGAAATACACAAAGAGGCCCTCTATTAGTTTGGGGACTTGCTTAGGAAGTTCCTGTTGAAGTTTTAGGAGGTAAGGGTCAATATATTGATAAAATTTGGAGTGGCTTAAACGCTCTTTAAAGAGGAGAAGCTGGTTTAAAATGTTTTGAAGTGTAGTTTCATTTATGCCTTCAACAAGGGTTTGTAATTGATTGTAAAAGAGAATACCAAGAAAAGTAAAGGGAATAAGTATGAAAAGAATAAATAGAAATAAAGTGGTTAATGCGGATAAAGTTTTTCTCTCTTTAAAGGAGAACAGGATTTTCGTATAGAAGGGGTAAAGATAAAAGGCTAAAATTCCTGCCCAGAGAAGGACCATTATAAAAGGATAAATTAGATAGAAAAATAGAAAAATTATTATTAAGGATAGAGCTATGAGGATGTATGAATTTAAGGAAGAATGATTAAAAACCATAGTTTAAAAATTATAATCGCTCTCTATTAAATTTAAAGATTAAAGTTAAAACTCATACTTCTTCTCAGCTGATTGATGAGGATGAAGAAAAATTCTGGGTAAATTGTGAATTATTTATACAGATGCTTATGCAGGGGCAATTCACGAATCGCCCAGATATTCAACTTGTAGAGGCAATTCAAGAATTGCCCCAAAAATTGTAGGGGCTGGGCATGCCCCTGCCAAAGGGTTTTTTAAATCACATTTGGGCAACCGCAAGGGTTGCCCATACTAATATTTTTATTCTTAGACACAGCGTGCTTTGCCCCTACGATTTTTTGAAACACTCTATAAATTACTTGACAAATTTTTTATTATGGTATAGATTAAAACAAATTCACATAGGGCCGCTAGCTCAATTGGTAGAGCAATGGACTCTTAATCCATAGGTTGGAGGTTCGAGTCCTCCGCGGCCCATCTTCA
>CALLJI010000096.1 GCA_938091475.1 uncultured Caldimicrobium sp.
TTTATGTTTAACTAATTAAAATACTTTAGAGAGGGGTGTCCTATGATAGAAATAAGATTGCATGGAAGAGGCGGGCAGGGAGGGGTGACCTCTGCTGAATTGATTGCCATAGCAGCTATCACTCAGGGGAAATATGCTCAAGCCTTTCCCAGTTTTGGTCCAGAAAGAAGAGGGGCTCCTGTACAGGCTTATGCAAGAATTAGTGATACTAAAATAAGAACCAGGGAAAAAATTTATCATCCCGATGTAATTTTAGTTTTAGATGCAAGCTTGCCCAAAATAGTTAAAGTTACCTCTGGTTTAAAAGAAAATGGTATGGCTATTCTTAATAGCCACCATTCTGAAAAAGAAGTAAGAGAGATGCTAAGTGGCTATCAAGGGCGATTAGCCTTGGTTGACGCAAACAAAATTGCAATAGAGGAATTAGGAGTGCCTATTACTAACACCACAATGCTTGGGGCCTTTATCAAAGCTACAGGATTGATTGACCCTCTCTATATGGAAGAAGCTTTAAAAAATAGATTTGGCAAACTTGCAGAAAAAAACATTAAAGCCCTACATAGAGCCATAGAAGAGACAAAAATTTATTAAAAGGAGTAGCTTATGCCAAAGGATCAGGGATTAATGAGTTGGAAAGAGGTAGCTATTGGAATGTATATTCTTGAACCAGGTAATTCTGTTAAATTTAAAACTGGGGATTGGCGATCTCATAGACCAGTGTTAGACAAAGAGAAGTGCATTAAATGTGCTCAGTGTTATCTTATGTGTCCAGAACCAGCCTATGAGGAAAATGAAGAGGGTTATTTTATTTGTAATTTAAATTATTGTAAGGGGTGCGGAATTTGTGCATCCATTTGCCCCAAAGGGGCAATTACAATGGTATTAGAGGAGGCTTAAAATGGGAAAAATTGTAGCTAAAGAGGTATCTATAGCCGTAGCGGATGCTGTAGCCCAATGTAAGGTGGATGTCATTTCTGCTTATCCAATTACTCCCCAGACTCATATAGTGGAGCATTTAGCTGATTTAGTAAACAATGGCGAGCTTGATGCAGAATATATTCCTGTTGAATCAGAGCATGCTGCTATGAGTGCCTGTATTGGTGCAGCAGCCACTGGGGCACGGACCTTTACTTCAACTTCCGCTCAAGGGTTACTTTTTATGTATGAAAATCTCTTTATTGCTTCAGGCTTTCGTCTTCCCATTGTGATGGTAGTTGCAAATAGATCTCTTTCAGCTCCTATTAGTATTTGGAATGATCACGGCGATGTTATGACTATGAGAGATTCAGGCTGGATTCAAACCTTTGCAGAAAATGGGCAAGAGGCTGTAGATTTAGTCTATCATGCTTATAGAGTGGCTGAAAAAACCTTGTTTCCTGTAGCTGTAAACTTAGATGGATTTATAGTTACCCATGTGGTTGAACCAATTGAGCTCTTGGATCAGGAATTAGTAGATAAATATATCCCACCTCTTAAAATGAAATACAAACTTGATCCGAAAAAACCTATTACAATGGGTGCTATTGGGGTGCCTGAAATTTATACTGAAGTAAAGAAGGCGCAAAATGAAGCATTTTTGGCTAATTATAAAATAATAGTTCAGGCCTGGAGAGAATTTGAAAAGCTTACTGGAAGAAGTTATAAACCTGTTGAAACTTATAGAATGGAGGATGCAGAAGTTGCTTTAGTAATTATGGGAAGTTTAGCAGAAACTGCTATGAATGCTGTGGATTCGCTGAGAGAAAAGGGTAAAAAAGTAGGTTTAATTAGAATCAGACTTTGGAGACCCTTCCCAACTCAAGACTTTTTAAAAGCCATAGGTAAAGTAAAAGCCCTATGTGTCTTTGATAGGGCACTCAGTTTTGGAGCTTCCGGAGGGCCTGTTGGGATTGAAGTCAGATCTTTATTGTATCAATCTAATAAGAGACCTAAGGTATTTAATGTGATAGGTGGACTTAGCGGAAGAGATGTGACAGTTGAAGATTTCGAAGAGCTTTTTGAGAGAACTTATAGCTTTATTAAAGCAAAACCCAGGTTTGCCTATGAAATTTATGGGGTAAAGGAGTAGAACTATGAGAAAAGAATTAGCTAATTTTAAAGGATTGAATATCAAAGAGTTACCAAAGGAAGATTGGTTAGCTCCAGGACACAGGGGATGTCAGGGTTGTGGAACAGTCTTACCCCTTAAACTTGCCTTGAAGGTTTTAGGCCCAAATACTATAGCTGTCTCTTCTACAGGGTGTATGGAAATCATTACAAGCCCTTTCCCTTACACCTCTTGGAAGATACCCTGGATTCATGTAGCCTTTGAAAATGCTGCTACCGTTGCCTCTGGAATAGAAGCAGCCATTAAAGCTTTAAAAAGAAAGGGTAAAATGTCAAAGAAGGAAAAAATTAATGTAGTTGTCTTTGCAGGTGATGGAGCAACCTTTGATATAGGTTTGCAATTTGTAAGTGGTGCTTTAGAGAGGGGACATAATTTTATCTATATCTGTCTTGACAATGAAGCCTATATGAATACAGGGGTTCAGAGATCAGGGGGTACTCCTCTTTTTGCACATACTACCACTAGTCCCGCTGGAAAGGTAATTCATGGCAATATCACCTGGAAAAAGAATTTAGGGGGTATAATTTCCTCCCACAACATACCCTATTTTGCAACAGCAAGTCCAGCCTTTTATATGGATTATTTAAACAAGGTTAAAAAAGCTTCTTTGGTTGAGGGTCCAGCTTTTATTCATGTTTATTCTCCTTGTCCTACGGGATGGGGCAGTAAATCTGAGGACACTGTTAAGCTCTGCAGATTAATTGTAGAAACGCGCCTATTTCCTCTCTACGAAGTAATTGATGGAAAATACTATATTCTTAATAGAAAAGTAGATAAACCTAAACCTGTTGAGGAATACTTAAAGTTACAAAGAAGATTTAGACATTTAACCGCTGATGAAATAGCCATTATTCAAAAAAAGGCAGATGAAGAATATGAAAAAATTGTAAAGTTTTGTGAAGTCTTTGCTCCGCCAAAGGAATAGAGTGAGAGAAAATAAAATTTTTGAAGAGGCAATCCTTGCGGTTGCCCAATTAGGGGCACGG
>CALLJI010000097.1 GCA_938091475.1 uncultured Caldimicrobium sp.
TTTGGCATATTTTAAAGTGGTTTTTAAGGCACGAAGCCCAGTTTTAATCCCTAAAAGAAGGGTTGCAGAAAGGATGATGAGTAAAGCAGTAATTCTTGCGGGAAGATAATTAAAGAGGTCATCCATTTTGGCTGAAAACCAACCAAAGTAGTAGTATTTTTCATTTTTGTATCCCACCATTGAGTCAAGGGTATTTATGGTTTTGTAGAGGATAATCCCTGGGAAGCCAAGGAGAAAAAGCCAAAAGAGAGGGGCAACCACAGCATCATTTAAGTTCTCTGCGTAGCTCTCAAGAATTGCCCGCTGTATATCCCTCTTGTGAAGTTTATCCGTATCCCTTCCCACTAAGGCTTTTAACTCAAGGCGTGCCTTCTCCATATTTTCTTCTTTAATAAAACCTTCAACTATAACCCCTGCCCTAATCAAACTCTTTAATGCCAAAAACTGAGAAATCAAAAAAATAAAAAGGAGCTCGCAAAGTAGAGTAATTTGAGATCCAAATTTAAGTAATTGAGTAAGTAAAATACTAAGGAGAAATGTAGTTGAAACTACAGCAAAAAAGAAGAGAATTCCCTGAGCTTTGGCAGAAAGGTAGGGAATTTTTCTACAGCCCCTTTCATAGAAAAGAATGAGTTTTCCAATGCCTACAATAGGATGAGGAATCCCCTTGGGATCTCCCACAAGTAAATCCAAAACAAA
Source organism: uncultured Caldimicrobium sp. (assembly GCA_938091475.1). Taxonomy (GTDB): domain Bacteria; phylum Desulfobacterota; class Thermodesulfobacteria; order Thermodesulfobacteriales; family Thermodesulfobacteriaceae; genus Caldimicrobium. The sequence continues at coordinate 700 of CALLJI010000097.1, forward strand.
GGCAAGAAGAAATTGAGAGGGAGTTATAGTGAAAAGCTCTACCATTATAGCTTGAGCATCTGATAGATTTTATTCAAATCTAAGTGTTTTTCTAAGGTGTCTGCTATGAGGTCAAAGGTTTGCTCTAAGGTTTGAAAGTAAGAGGGTGGATTGAACTTAAGAGGTAACCCCTTTCTTTGGCGATGTCTATTAAGAAGGGCGCATCTAAATTGGTCATTGGTAAAGAGTCCATGCAAATAGGTTCCCCAAATCTGACCCTCCCTTTTTCCATCCACTACAACTTCACCCGTTGAAGTCCTCTCAAGGCGAAAGAGATTTAAATCTCCCTCTGTAATCCCCTTGTGGATCTCATATCCCCAAAGGGGAAGGTTTGTGCCTTCAAAAGGAGGCTCTAAAATTGGATGCAAAGGATAGGCTTTAACTTGAGTAGTAATTTTTTCTGGATAAAATGTTGTTTCAATATCCAGAAATCCAAACCCCTCTATTTCCTCAACTTCTCCCTCCACTTTATAGGGATTTCTTAGAACCTTTCCAAGCATCTGATAGCCTCCACAGATACCTATAATCTCAGTCCCCTGCTCTAAAGCCCTTTTAAGAATTTTATCCACCCCAAGTACCTTTAGCCTTTGTAAATCCGAAAAGGTATTTTTACTCCCTGGTATTATGATAATATCTGCCGACAATAAATCTTCTCTCCTCAAGGAGTAGATGAGCTCAACATCTTCCTCTAAATAAAAGGGATCAAAATCGGAAAAATTTGAGAGATGTTTTAGGGCTAAAACTACAATTCTGATGCTCCCTTCAGTACTAAAATTCTTCCAGGGCAATTTTTTGGTAAAAAAGGAAAAGCCATCTTCGTCAGTGAGCTTTAAGTCCTCAAGGTAAGGGAGGATGCTCAAGGTGGGAATCTTAGTCAATTCATACAAATCTTTGAGGCCTGGTTCTAAAATGCTCTTATCGCCTCTAAATTTGTTGATGATAAAGCCCTGAATGAGGGAAGCATAGCGGGGAGAGAATTTTTTCAAGAGGGCAAGAGTTCCATAGAGGGAAGCAAAGACTCCTCCTTTGTCTATGTCTCCTACAACTAAAACTTGCGCTTCCAAATAAAGGGCTGGTTTTATGTTTACAAGGTCTGCTTTAAGAAGATTTATTTCTGCAGGACTGCCCGCACCTTCAAGTAGTAGCACTTCAAATCTTTCTGAAAGCTCATCTAAAACCTCCTTTACATGTTTCCAGAGCCTCTCTTTTTCCTGATAATATTCTCTGGCTGAGAGGGTTTTATAAAGTTTTCCACAGAGTAAGACTTGGCTTTTTCCATCTCCTTCAGGTTTTAGGAGAATGGGATTAAAGGTGCTCTCTGGCTCTACACCGCAAGACAGGGCTTGAAGGGCTTGGGCTATTCCAATTTCTCCTCCATCCTTGCAAACAAAACTCTGTAAGCTCATATTCTGAGCTTTAAAGGGAGCCACTCTCAAACCTTTTTTACTAAGTATTCGACCAAGACCTGCCACCAAAAAGCTCTTTCCTGCAGAAGAATTGGTCCCAACCACCATTAAAGCTTTTGCCATAGCAAGACCAAAGAAAATAAAGTTATAATCTCTGAGATTTCAACTAAGGCTCCATAGTTATCCCCAGTCAATCCACCAAAGGAGTATTCAAACTTCTTTTTAAGAAGAAATAGTACTGAAAGATTCAAAAGTATAATTAGGAGAAGAAAGGGTAATGAAAGACCTGGGTTTAGGAGGATAAAGCCAAAGAGGATAATTACACTTATTAAACTACCAAGGATTAAACCCTCTTTAGTTTAGCTTTGCTTCATAAGAAAGCCAAGTCCTTCCCTTCGAGCAGGGGATGAGAAATATATTACCCATAACAAGAAAGCCCTGGAAAGAAAAAAAGGAAGAAAAAGAAAGTGAGGCTTAATTATGAGCAATTCCTTTATGCATAGATACTTACTTAGGAAATTGAAGACTACTGTGAGGACTCCAGCCACACCTATGGTGCTATCTTTCATTATTTGAAGCCTCTTTTCTCTATCTCTTTGAATATCACCTGTTCCCTTGTAGGCAAGGGCATCAAAGGTATCTGAAAGACCATCTAAATGAAAGAGACCTCTTAAATAAAAATAGAGAATTGCATAAATAGGGCTAAATATTCAGGCATAAGGTATGGACTAAAAAGGACCCCAAGGAGGGATAACACTAAGCCTTCTATAGCACCAACCAGAGGAAAAAAAGGGAGGGTTAAAGTAAATTCCCGTTCAGACAAGGGGTAGGTCCTTAGGGGAATTCTCCAGAGAAAGGTAAAAGCAAAGAGAGGATATCTCCACATTCTAAATCAGAGCCTGAGAGACCTTAGCAGATTCAAAGGTTGCCATCTCTTTGTAGATCTTTAAAGCAGCTTCAATAATTAAGAAGGCTAAGGCTGCCCCAGTTCCCTCCCCCAATCTTAAGTTTAAATCTAAGAGAGGAGAGAGCTTTAAATATTCAAGTTGTGCCTTATGCCCCTTCTCTTGAGAAAGATGAGAGGCAATGGTATAAAATCTTATGTTTGGGTTTATTTGATAGGCAATTAATGCCCCTGCACCAGTGATGAACCCATCTATCACCACAGGGACTCTCTTTTCCGCACAGGCAAGGATGACCCCTGCACAGGCACCAATTTCTGCACCTCCTACTTTGGAGAGCACATCTATGGGATCCTTAGGATCTGGCTTATGCAATTCAATGGCTCTTTTTATGACCTCTATTTTCCTTTTATAAATTTCGTCATTTATGCCTGTTCCTCTGCCTGTGACTTCCTCAACTGCTCTGCCTGTGATTACAGCTGTTATAGCTGAGGAAGGGGTGGTATTACCAATTCCCATATCCCCTATTCCAATTAAGTTGTAGCCTTGAGAGATAGCTTCGCAAGCTAATTCATAACCCACTTCAATACTTTTAATAGCTTCCTCTGGCTTTAGGGCTCTCTCTTTAAGGAAATTTTTAGTGCCATAGCAGACTTTTTTTATCACTAAACCTGGCAGATGGCTAAGCTCTCTTTCCACACCTACATCCACAACTCTTACCTCAGCCCCAGCATGTCTTGCAAGAACATTAATGCCACCACCTCCCTGAAGGAAATTAAGGACCATCTGAGCTGTAACTTCCTTTGGGAAGGCTGAAACTCCCTCTTCTGCTACTCCATGATCCCCTGCAAAGACAAAGGATAGCTTTTTTTTGATTTCAGGCATTGTATTTTCATAGATAGCAACTAATTGAGCGGCAAGCTCCTCAAGCCTTCCTAAACTACCCTTAGGCTTAGTTAAATTATCAAGCCCCTCCCAAGCCTTTTTTAAATATTCTTCTTTTAAGGGATGTATTTGGAGATTAAAATGCCTGGATATACTCATAAAGACCCCTCTTTGAGTGTAACGTAAGGAGTTTTCTCATAGCAATATTCAAGAAAAAGAGAGATGTAGGGAATACGGGCACAGCGTGCTGATCCCAGGAAATTTAAAATCGTTGAGGGGCACTTCACGAATTGTCTCGAATTCCTAGGGCAAATCACGATTTGCCCAGATGAATTCGGGAGATTTGTGAGTCGTCCTACCAAAAAGGTACCAGCAGGCTTTAACCTGTAATTTGGTAGGGGCAACCCTTGCGGCTGCCCAGTCTGGGCACGCTATGCCGTACCCTTACAAAAAATTGGGCTGGGGCAAGCCCAGCCCCAACAATTCTTGGGCCAATTCGTGAATTCCCCTACGCAAAATCTCTGGGCACGGTATGTCATGCTCCAACCAATGTTTGGAATATTCTCGCCGTCGTCTTGACTTTTTAAAATTATTGGATTAAGATTAAAACTGAAAATCAATTTCAATTAGGACGGAGAAAATGGAAGAAATTCTAAGAGATTTCAAGCCTTTTATTAAGAAAAAGGGGCTTAAATATACCCAGGAGAGAGAACAAATCCTTAAAGAGATAGTCTCTATCAAAGGTCATTTTGATGTAGAGGACCTCTACCTGAGATTTAAAGAAAAAAATAGCAAGATCTCTAAAGCTTCTATTTATCGTACTTTGCCCCTCTTGGTCGAGGGTGGTTATATTCAGGAAGTTTATCGTCAGGATGGGCATTCCCATTATGAAGTAACTCTCACAAAAACTCCCCACCTCCATTTTATCTGTATCCATTGTAGAGAAGTCCAAGAGATTACAGACGAAAGATTAAATGTTCTTATAAAAGAGTATGAAGAAGAAAGGGAATACAAACTTTTAACTTATCATCTTGAAATCTTTGGGCTTTGCAAAGCCTGCAAGGGGTTAAAACTATGACTCTGAAAGAAGCTAATTGTGGCGATGTAGTACGCATAAGAGGATTTAAAAGAGAAAATCTGCTTTTAAAAAAAGTTATGGCTATGGGAATAAGAATTGATGAGTTCTTCGAAGTGCTTAAAAAATGTGGTAGAAACATCCTCATTCAGAATGATAACCATCGTCTTATCCTAAGTAAAGAATTAGCAAATCAGATAGAGGTGGAGGTTATTCAACAAAAACCCTCTTTAAAGGAAGAAATTAGCTGTGATTTAGTGGATAGTTTCTGTCCAGAAGAAGGCAAACCTCTTCCCTCCAAAAATAAGCCTAAAAGTAAATGGGGATTTCTTCAAAAAATCTGCCCCTTTCACAGAGATCAATAAATTTCTACAAATAATTAGCCTTTAGTAGGAGGTTCTATGCCCAAGATAAAAGCAGTTTTAGTTGGTAATCCAAATGTAGGGAAAACAAGTCTTCTCAATCATTTAGCAGGAACTAATCTTAAAATTGGAAATTGGCCAGGTGTTACCGTCGAAAAAAAGGTGGGTAAGGTCTTTTACAAAGAGTATGAAATTGAGCTAATCGATCTTCCTGGGCTTTATACCTTAGAAGAGACCATCTCTGAAGATGAAAAAATAGCGGTCAATGTACTCAAAGAGGGCAATTATGATCTTATACTAGATGTAATTGAAAGTCCACGCCTAAAAAGGGACCTTTTTTTAACAGCCCAACTCTTGGCCTTGGGGCATCCTATGGTGATCGCTCTTAATATGAGTGACGAAGCCAGAGAATATGGCATAGAAATTGATGAAAAGCGCCTTTCTGAGTTATTAGGGCTTAAAGTAGTAAAGACTAATGGAAGAACTGGTGAAGGCTTAGAGGAACTTTTATCTGCTCTCACTTTAACTTATGAACAAAAGATTCTCCCAAAATTTAACCTCCTCCCTTTAGAAGAAAAAAAAGAGGAAAAACTCTTATCCTTTGTACAAGGTATGTATGCTGAAGTAGTCCAGAAACCAATTCTCAATAAAAAAACCCTGACTGATACTTTAGATCAATTTCTGCTTCATCCTCTCCTTGGATGGATCTTTTTTGTTTTTGTTCTATACCTTACCTTTAAGATCGTCTTTGGTTTATCCACACCTTTAGTTGATTTTTTAGACTATTTTTTCCAGGACCTCTTAGTGGGTTTCACTAAAAAGCTTATGAGTAAAATTTCTATTCCTTCTTTTTTAATAGCTTTCTTTTCTGAAGCATTTATAGGGGGAGTTGGTATAGTACTTACCTTTTTGCCTCTTGTCTTTCTTATCTTTCTCTTCATTGTCCTTCTTGAAACCTCGGGCTATTTACCAAGAGTAGCCTTTCTTGTAGATCCCATTACTCATAAAATGGGGCTCCACGGACAAAGTGTGATTCCCTTAATGCTTGCCTTTGGTTGTAATGTACCAGCTATTCTTGCTACTAGAACTCTACAAAACAAATTAGACCGTTATCTGGTCATCTCTATGATACCCTTTATGAGTTGCTCTGCGCGTTTAGTCGTTTTTAGTTTCTTTGTCTTAACCTTTTTTTCTCATCCTACTTTAATGATTTTAACTCTTTACTTAGTTGGAATTCTCTTTTCCCTAATTGGTGCACTTTTTTTGCAAAAGACCCTTTTTAAAAAAGAACTTACCCATTTTGTGATGGATCTACCTCCCTATCGCTTGCCCTCTTTA
>CALLJI010000098.1 GCA_938091475.1 uncultured Caldimicrobium sp.
AGTTTCCTTTCTTAAATTGTGATGAAAACTTGCTGCAAATATTGTGACTTTGTAACCTCTTTTGACTAATTCTTTTCCAAAGTCAAAATGACGAGTGATTCCTGGAAGGTTTGGAGTAACTGCATAATGATTAAAAATCCAAATTTTAGTTTTATTGTTTGGCATAGTATCATCACCAAAGGTATATCAAAATTTTATTCCGTAACCTTTAGGAGCTCCTTCCCAAATATCCAGCCCTTATAATGCTTAATTTCCCATATGCTAAATTCTATTAGAAATAATATCTTATAATAATCATTTTGTCAACTATTTTAAAATGTTACACTTAATTCCTATTTTGAAATCTCACATAAGAGGTTCGATATACTTTACCAAAGAAGTTTTATTTGTAGTAGCACGGCACGCCGTGCCCAATGTGGGCAGCCGCAAGGGCTGCCCCTACATTTTAATTTTTTTGGGGCTCAGCATGCTGAGCCCCTACATTTTTTATGATTCTTGGGCACAGCGTGCTGTGCCCCTACGAATTTCTCTTGGGCAAATCGTGATTTGCCCCTACAAATTTTTTATTCAAAGGATGTTCAGTAGTCACAACCTTTCCGTTTATAGATTTTTTGCTTCAGCTTTTGCTCGGGGATGAGCTTTAAGATAGGTATGCAAGAGATATTCATATTGAAGCTTAGTATATCTCTGGGTAGTGGTAAGAGATTTATGTCCCAGAAGGGTCTGAATAGATCTTAAATCCATTCCAGCATTAAGTAAATGGGTGGCAAAGGCATGTCTTAATGAATGGGGATGAAGTTTAAAAAGCCCAAAATTTTTACCTGCCTCTTGCACTAACTTAAAAATCCATCTTACAGATAACTGCTCACCCTTTTTATTGATAAACAAAAAGGCATTATCTTTGTTTAAGTTTTTGAGAAGAATTTCTCTTTCCTTTAGATACTTTAATAATACCTCCTTTGCATTTTTGGAAATAGGTACAAGCCTCTCTTTACCACCCTTGCCCATAACCTTCAAATATTTGTGCTCTAAATCTACATCTTGCAACTTCACATTGGCTAACTCAGAAATCCTTAATCCACTTCCATATAATAATTCAAATATAGCTTTACTTCTTAAGGTTTGAAAATCTTCAGTGGTAAAGATCTCTATGAGTTGATTAATCTCTTCTTCAAGAGGCACATAAGGTAAATTATGTGTAGAGGTTTTAAAGTTAAACCTAAGAGGAGTGGTGAAAATGGGCTCCCTTTTTTTGGCTAAAAATTTCAAAAAACTTCTGATTGTACTTATCTTTCTACAAAGCGATGAAGCTTTTAAAGCCCTACTTTTTAGATGTAAAATATATTCCCTAATGTGAATTGAGGTAAGTCCATCAAAATCCAAGGCTCTTTTTTTTAAATAATCTCTGAAAGCCTTTAAATCGTTAGTATAAGCCTTTATGGTATTTTCCGAAAAATTTTTTTCAAGTTTCAAATATTTTAAAAATTCATCCAATTTATCCATTTTCTAAGAGTGAGGAAATTTTCTGCATTAATTCTTCAAGTTTAAAAGGTTTCAATAAAACTTTCTCTTCAGGTAATTCTGATAACACAAAGATATCACCGGTTAAATAGAGAATTTTTAAAGAGGGAACTTTATCTTTTATTTTAATTATCAAATCCCTTCCATCCAGATCTGGAAGATTAAGATCAACCAAGATAAGATCAGGCTTTTCCAACTCATCTATCTTTTCCAAGACCTCCCTTCCACCGCTAAAGCTAAAGACATTAGCTCCCTTATCCTCAAGGACTTCTTTTATAGTCTCTCTAATATCTTCTTCATCCTCTATTACATAAACTATTTTTCCCTCTAAAGTGATCTCTTTTTTGGTAGAAATAAAGGTGCTCTCTGTGATTAAAGGCAAATATAGATGAAAAGTTGTACCAGAGCCAAGTTTGCTTTCGACCTCTATAAAGCCTCCCAGAATTTTTATATGGTGATTAACCAAGAAAAGCCCAAGACCACTTCCTTTCTCTTTTGTGGTAAAAAAAGGCTCAAAAATCTTAGAAATTAGCTCCTCCGGAATCCCATAACCTGTATCCCTTATACTTACTTTTACATAATTTTTTTGATTGACTGGATCTTTATATTTATTTACTGAAAGATAAATTTCCCCTTCACCAGACATAGCATCCTTTGCATTGGCCAAAAAATTCAAAAAAATATATCTCCAAAAAGCTGAATCCCCATAGGTAACTAAACTTTTGTAATAACCAAAATCTAAGTAGAGTTTAATTTTTTCCCCTAAGATAAGTTGAAAAACTTCCAGATTTTCCTTTAAAAACTCAATGAGATCAATTTTCTTATGCCTTAATTCTTTTACTTCTTTGGTATAATCGAGAAGAATACGATTAATATCAATCCAAGCATAAATACTCTTTTCAATACAGTATAATATATGCTCCATTTCTGATAGAGATGAAGTCTTTAGTTTGTTTAAATAATTCAAAATACTTTGCAAGAGATTATTGAAATCATGCACTAAACCTCTTAAAAATTCTACAAAAGTTTGTGTCTTATGCAGCTTTTCAATCTTATAGGAGAGTTCTAAGTATTCAGTTATATCAGAGGCAATACTTGCTATGACCTGTTCACCATCCCAGTCCTTGGTTAAAAAAAAGTTCCACTGGAAATTTTTTACCCTTCCAAATTTATCCTCTAAAGCAAAAACTATCCCCTCTTCTTTTCTATTTTCAAATATCCTCTTGAAACTTAATTCAGCTTTGGGTTTATCAAGCTCCCAGACAAGATCTTTGAGAAAATTTTTATAGAGAATTTCCTCTCTTTGATACCCAAGCGTACTCTCAATAGTTTTATTTACATAAAAAATCTTGCCATCTTTAATTATAAAAACTAATACAGGTAAATTTTCAAATATAGCGAAGAGGAAACCTGAAAAAGGTTTGTCTTTCTTTAATTCATCAAAATAGATGCATATATTTTCCTCATCTATTATTTTGGGTTTTCCCAGATAGATTTTAATTAGCGGGTCATCCAAAGTTACAATAATTTCTCTATCCATATAAGATGAAAGATTAGAAAAAATATCTCTTCTCTCTAACTCTTTTATTAGTTTTTCAGCCCTTGAATTATGATAAATTATTTTCTTCTTTTGAAGATTATAAATCAGAAAGGGAGTTTCTATTATCTCTAATGATTTAAGTATTAATTCATTCATTTATTAGGAGACATCTCCTTTGAGTTTTTTTCGGAAGTTTAAAATTTTAGTTAAAAAATATAAGTTTATAGTGATCAAAATAAAAAGCATAAAAGAAAGTAGGCTTTGATAAGGCATAAAATCAGCTAAAAAACCTAGCAAACTCTGACCTAAGGGTGCAGCCCCTAAAAAGGCTATGGAAAAAAGGCTCATCATTTTTCCTCGCATTCTTAGGGGAGTTCTTTTTTGTAAATAGGCATTAACTATAGGGAAAAAATTAGTAAAAGAAAAACCTATTAAGATACTCCCTATTAAATAGATCATAAAAGTCTTTCCAAAGATAAAACATACCACACCTAAACTCCAAAGTAAATGGGCTCTGATAAGATAATAAAGTTCTTTTTTAGCTTCTCTTTGCAAAAAAACTGAAAGTGCTCCAGCTATAGCCCCGATTCCTACTCCTGATGAAAGGTAAGCAAAATCTTTAGCGGAACTATGCAAAACTTTGACAACAAACATAGGTAATAGTATTATAATAGATGTAGCAAAAAAAGTAAAATTTGCTAAAATTAGTACAATATACAAAATTTCTTTGTTTTCCTTAAAAAAAACCAAAAAATCTTTAATTTCTGAACTTAAAGTAATTTTTTCTAATTTATGTTCCTTTTTGGGTAAAGGTTTAATAAATTTAAGTGCAATTAACAGGGGAAGAAAACTAAGGGCATTAAAAAAGAAACAGAGTATAATTGGAAAATTGACTATTAAATATCCAGCTATCACTGGGCCTAAAATACGAGCTAAATTGAAGGAAAGGGCTTGCATTGATAAAGCTTTTGTTAAATGACAGGTAGGAACAATCTCACTTATAAAAACCTGTCTCAAGGGCATATCGATAGAGGAAAGTGCTGAACCCAAAAAGGCAAGAAAAATAAATACCCAAAGATTGAAATAATTGAAATAAAGTAAAATTCCCATAAAAGAAGGTGGAAATAAGGCTAAAAACAAAAGAATTTGTAAAAATCTTTTCCTTTCAAAGCGATCCGTCAAAAATCCTGATAGAAAAGTTAAAAAAATGGCAGGAAAGGTGGTTAAGAAGCTAAAGTATCCTAAATCTAAGGTAGAATGGCGCTGATTATAGATTAGCCAATGTAAGGTTGTGGTCTGCATCCAAGATCCTGTAAAGGAAATAAAGTGTCCAAAAATAAATAGTTGAAAATTTCTAAATGTAAGTGGTCCTAAGATGTCCTTTATAGAAGTTTTAAACATACATTAATTTTACTTTAATTTTACTATAAAAAAATTTTCCCTTTACCTCTGTTATTCCTAAGATCTTGTCACATTCTTTTACTATTTTGAATTGTCGTATTCGTCTTTTTCGCTTTCTGCTATTGAATGGTATGTTGTAGGGGCTCGTCTTGCTGAGCCCAAAAATTATGAAAAGCTCGTAGGGGCAGCCCTTGCGGCTGCCCTTATTGGGCACGGCAATGCCATGCCCCTACGAGTTTTTAAAATCGTTGGGCAGGGGCAAGCCCTGCCCCTATAAATTTTATTGGCAATTCGAGAATTGCCCCTAAATTTTTTCCTTTACCTCTTTACAAAATTTTTTTATGGTTTATTATTCTCATTAGGAAATAAATTTTAGGAGGTATATGTAAGATGTTTAGAGGTAAAGTGAAGTGGTTTGATGAGAAGAAGGGTTATGGGTTTATCTCTAAGGATGAAGGCGGGGATGTCTTTGTGCATTTTTCTGCCATTGATATGCCTGGCTTCAAAACCCTTAGAGAGGGGCAAACAGTAGAGTTTGAAGTGGTACAAGGCCCCAAAGGTGAACAAGCTTCTAAAGTCAAAATTCTCGATGCCGGAACTACTCAGAGACCTAGAAGAGCACCTCAAAGAAGAGAAAGAGAATAGTCTAAAAAGGGGAGGAAGTAATAAATCTTCCTCCCTCTTTTTTCCCTTGGAAAGTAAACAAAAACTTCTTCAAATACCCTCAAAATACCTTGCCTATTTTAAATTCCTTTTAGAGGGATATGATCATCTTGCCTATGTGACAATTTTAGATGGTAAAAAGGGTATAATTAATCTTTGCTACGATCCAAAGGAAGAGGAGAGCATAGAAAAATTTGTAAAAGAGTTTCAAGAGATGACAGAAATCCTCTATTGTTCCTAAGCTCAAGAGACACTTTTTAAAATTTTGCATTGGTACATTCTCTTTTCTATCTGAAAATTTTATCGTAGGGGCTCTTCTTGCTGGGCCTAATGAATTAAAAATAGTATATCCGCTGGGCGATTTGTTAATTGTCCTCTTACAAAAAATTGGGCAGGGGCAAGCCCTGCCCCTACAAATAAAACTCTTTGGGCACGGCATGCCGTGCCCCTACTATGTGACCTTCTAAAATAGTAATCTCCAAAGTCCCTTTGAGGACTTGGAAATGGTTTTTTTAGTAATAAAATTAAGTAAAATTTTTTTAGGAGGAGCTTTTAATGCTTGAAGAGTCTCAGATTTTAAGGATACGCCTTGAAAAACTTGAAAAAATTAGAGAGGCAGGGATTAATCCCTATCCTAATGATTTTAAACCCAAGGATAAAGCCAAATTTAT
>CALLJI010000099.1 GCA_938091475.1 uncultured Caldimicrobium sp.
TTAAAAAACTTATTCGCGAATATCAAAGACTACACCTACAAAAACCTGTACCTACAAAACCCCGCAGAAATTACAGCTTGACCTTTCCACTTTGAATAACGGAGGTTCAGATAAATAAGGATATTAGATAAGGGGTGTCGCAAGTAGAATTATAAAAGAGCTTGATAAGGAGGGCCTTATTAGCTTAAAAAGAAAAAGTTATTCATAAGTGATTATAAAGCCTCAAAGAGGCGGGCTAATAAAGCCCGCCATTGATATTTATTTTGTCCAAATTGAAAAAACAAAGTCCCTATCTTTTACCTGACTATGACAAGCGTGACAGTCTTTGAACATATCCTTTACTATGTTATTTCCCTTTCCATCATAGGCAAAATAGCCCCAACCATCAGTTTCCTTATATCTTCTGCTGTCCTTCACCATAAAAGCTTCTAATTTTTTTGACCCTTCTACATAGGCACCATTATCTAGTACGTGCTCGTAAAAAACTATAGCTATTTTTGTACCGTCTGGAAATTTTCTTGGACCATCCACCTTTATAGACCCTAAGCCCTTGTCGTTTACATAAACATGATGAATACCGCTAAAAGGATTAAATAGGGGATGTTTCTGGTCAAATATGACCATACTTTTTACATGGTTCCATTTTCTATACTTTTCTGGGGCTATGTTAAAAGCGTATGCCACGGCAAATCCTAATCCTATCATAAGACCTAAAAATAAAACCTTCCTCATATATTCACCTCCTTATGGGTTTTACACTTTAAAGCCCACATAGTTTAGTTTTAAACATAATTCTTATTTTCCTTCTAATGAAATATTGCACAGCTTTAGGATTATGTCAAGACATTGAAAAGGGTTTGTGGTTACTATTTTAAAAGGTCACACAAGGGCTGCGATATGCTCTCCCCAAATGGTTTTGTTTGTAAGGGGCACGGACGCGCCAGGTCCTTAATTGGGCAACCGCAAGGGCTGCCCCTACATTTCTTTGATTCTGGGCAATTCTTGAATTTATTCTACGATTTAAACATTTAAACCCCCTTTGGGTACAGCATGCTGTGCCCCTACCATTTTATTTCCAATATTCCAAAATTTAGAAAACTGTAGGGGCACGGCACGCCGTGCCCTCAATTGGGCAACCGCAAGAGCTGCCCCTACATTTTTAATTTTTGGGCACAGCAGTTGCTGTGCCTCCACAAATTTTAAGAATAAAAAAAATACTTCAAATAATAAGATTTGCAGTCTTACGAAAATAAAGTATAATATTTCAACTCATACTAAGAGGAGGGTTAACCTATGGAGGAGAGAGCTGAACTTCCTAAATTAGAGAAAAAACTTGAGAAAATGACCATTAAAGAACTTAGAGAGATTGCCCTGCAAATTCCAGAAATACAGGGTGTGCACGGGATGAATAAAGAAGAGCTAATTTCAGCTCTGAAAAAAGTCTATGGTATTCAAGAGGAGCCCAAAAAACTCGGGGCATCTATGAGAGAGCTCAAAGCTAAAATAAAAAAATTTAAAGCCTTAGCCGAGGAGGCGAAAAAAAATAAAGACCGGGTTAAGTATGAGAGATATAGAAAACTTGCCAGCACCTTTAAAAAACGTACTCGTAAATTAGCCAGAGCTTCTGCTTAATACTATAAGGAGGTACACACTATGACAGTCTTACATCAGTCAGATTTACCCAATGTCCCTCTATTACACAGAGGCAAAGTTAGAGATATTTATGATTTAGGGGATAGTTTACTTATTGTGGCCACAGATAGAATCTCTGCCTACGATGTGATTTTGCCCACTCCTATTCCAGATAAAGGCAAAGTTCTCACTTTAATGACCCTTTTTTGGTTAAACTATTTAAGCGATATAGTGGAGAACCATTTGATTACAGCCAAGGTAGAAGAGTATCCACCAATACTCAGTGAATATGCAGAAATACTTAAAGATCGCAGTATGATAGTTAAAAAGGCTAAGGTTTTGCCTATTGAATGTATTGTTAGAGGCTATATCACAGGTTCTGCCTGGAAGGAATATCAAGAAAAAGGAGAAGTATGTGGAATAAAATTACCTAAAGGTTTAAGGGAAAGTGATAAACTGCCAAATCCTATTTTTACTCCTTCAACCAAGGCTGAACTGGGGGAGCATGATGTGAATATTTCCTTTGAAGAAGCAACTAAGCTTATAGGAGAAAACCTGGCAGAAAGGATCAAAGAAATTTCTCTTAGGCTTTATGAAAAGGCCTCACAGTATGCAGAAAGCAAGGGCATTATAATAGCTGATACGAAATTTGAATTTGGTTTATCCGAAGGGAAACTAATTCTTGTAGATGAAGTTTTAACTCCAGATTCGTCAAGATTTTGGCCAAAGGATGAATATGAGCCAGGAAAACCCCAAAAAAGTTTTGATAAACAATTTGTCCGTGATTGGCTGAAAAATTCTGGCTGGAGAGAAGATCAACCCCCTCCCGCAATCCCTCAAGAAGTGGTAGAAAAAACCAGAGAAAAATACTTACAAGCCCTCAAATTACTTACAGGGCAAACCTTAGCCTCTGATTGAGCACTATAAAACTGAATAAATTTCTTAAGTCATATTTTAAACCCAAATACATAGCCTTAATCTTTTCCTTTCTCTCAGCTCTGGCCTTACTTTTTTCCTCCTTCTTAAGTTATAGAAGCCTGCAGAAAAATCTTGAAACAAATCTTAATCTGCAAGCTTTAAGTATTCAAATTATTCTACAAAGTTTATTAAAAAATTTTGATCTATCTTTCCTCCAATACAAGCGGGAGTTTTTTTCAGATCTTTTACTTAATGAAAAATGGGACGGTGTAGCCTTTATCGCCTTTTATGACAAAAATCTAAAGATACTCCTGCATTCAAATCCAGAGCTGATTGGCCAAAAAATAGACTATAGTCCTATCCTAAATAAAAATAAACATAGTGATTACTATACTCTGAAAACTGGGGAAAAGGTTTTTCTCTATGAAGATCTGGTTTCTTTAAAGGATTGGGAAGGTGTTTTAAGAATTGCGCTCCATGTGAAACCTGTCGAAGATACCCTCTTTTATGCTAAAAAACACCTCTATGTAGAAATAGGTATAGCTATTCTTTTTTTAATAGCTGGACTTTTTGCCTATGTCCTTTTTCATAAAATGGAAAGGGAGAGAGAAAAAGTAGAAGAATTAGAGAGATGGCAGTTCATTTCAAGGCTTCTCTTGCACGAAATAAAAAACCCTTTAGCCAGTATCAAAGGCTTTACACAATTTTTAAGCAAGAAAAGTAAGGAAGAAGTCTTCAGCCAAGCCCTTGAAATCATCTTAAGGGAAACTCTTCGCATAGAAAACCTCTTAAAAAGGCTATATGAGTATAGTTATACCTCTGAAATAGAGCTCAAAAGCTTTGATCTCATCAAGCTTTTAGAGGAAATTATAGCCTCTATGAAATTTATTTATCCAGATGCAAATATTAAGTTACAAACTCAAACCCAAACCCCTATTCTTCATTCTGACCCAGAGAAATTAAAAAGTATTCTCATAAATCTTCTGGATAATGCCCTTTATGCATCCTTTGCTAAGGGTAGTAAAGAAGTCTTTATAGATTTAAAAGAAATGAAAGAACATTATATTTTAAAAATAAGGGATGAAGGTGAAGGGATGGATGAAAAAGAGCTTTCCCAAATCTTTAAACCCTTTTATACTACTAAAGCCAAAGGCACAGGCTTAGGACTCACTATAGTGAAAAAATTATGTGAAGAATTAAAAATAGAGATAAAATTTGAGAGTTTAAAAGGACAGGGTACCACGGTATGGTTAAAAATCCCCTTATTTTTATTGTAGAAGATGATCAGTCCTTTGCTAAATTTTTGGAGACTCTTTTAAAGGAAGAAAACTATGAAGTTTGTGTCTTTCCTCAGGCAGAAGAAGCACTAAGGGTTTTAGTTGAGCTCAATCCACAAGTTGTAATTACCGATCTTAAATTGCCTAAGATGGATGGCATTTCCTTTATAGAGAGGGGTTTGAGACTCCTTCCTGAGACAGAATTTATTGTAATAACAGCTTTTGGAAGCATCCCCTCTGCGGTATCAGCCCTTAAAAAAGGAGCCACTGATTACCTCACTAAACCTCTCTCCAGTCCTGAAGAGTTATTAGAAAAAATTCGTAAAATTTTAGAAAAAAAGAAAACCTCTCCTGCGCAAGAGGGTTTTGAAGACTTACCACCCTTTGAGGTCCTCTTTGCAGGTATGGAAGAGTTATATGAAAAGCTTTTAGATGTTGCACCTACTTCAGCTACAATTCTTTTACTTGGAGAGACAGGAACTGGAAAATCAGCTTTAGCAAAAGCTATCCATTTTTTGAGTAAACGCAAAGGGCCTTTTGTAGAAATAAACTGCGCCAGCTTGCCAGAAAATTTAGTAGAAGCAGAACTTTTTGGTTATGAAAAAGGCGC
>CALLJI010000100.1 GCA_938091475.1 uncultured Caldimicrobium sp.
GCTATGCTCTTTGCTCCTTTGCTTTTGGCTAATCTCAAACTGGCTAAAGTATCAGCGGTCTCACCGGATTGAGAAATACTAATAAAGAGGTTTTTTTCGGTAAGGAGTGGATTGCGATAGCGAAATTCTGAAGCAAGCTCTACCTCTACAGGTAAAGATAAAGTCCTTTCAAATAAATACTTACCTACCAAGCAGGCATGATAGGAAGTTCCACAGGCAACTAGATAAATCCTTTGAAAATCTCTATCTAACCACTCTAAGGGAAGCCCTTCTTGAGAAAAGTCCACCTCTTTTTTTTCTAAATCAATTCTTCCAAGAAGGGTATTTTGTATGGCTTGGGGCTGCTCAAAGATCTCCTTAAGCATAAAATGGGGATATCCACCCTTTTCTGCCTGAGAAAGATCCCAATTTATTTCAACGATCTGAAAATCCCTTTCTTTTCCATTAAAATCATAAATTTTCATTCCCCTTGCCGTCAAAATAGCTATGTCGCGGTCTTCTAAGAAAATTACTCGTTTTGTAAATGGCAAAAGGGCTGGTATATCTGAAGCCAAAAAGTTTTCTTCAATTCCTACTCCGATAACTAAGGGACTTTGATATCTTGCAAGATAAATCCTGTCTGGTTCATCTGAGGAAATTAGAGCAAGAGCAAAGGCACCTTGCAATTCTCTTATAGCTTTTAAGAAAGCCTCTTTTAAAGGCATACCCTCATTTAAGTAGTCTTCAATTAGATGGACTACCACTTCTGTGTCTGTGGCAGAGACAAATCTATGCCCCTTTTTGGAAAGCCTTTCCTTTAATTGGTAGTAATTTTCAATAATGCCATTGTGCACTAGGGCTAACTTACCAGTGCAATCAAGGTGAGGATGTGCATTTTCGTCTGAGGGTTCCCCATGGGTTGCCCAACGAGTATGCCCAAGCCCAGGAGCTCTCACTCCCTCCCTCTCTTTCACAAAAAGCTTTTCCTCTAAGTGATATACCCTACCCTTCACCTTAGTGATCTCTATCTTTGTATCCCTAAAATAAACCACACCTGCTGAATCATAACCTCTATACTCAAGTCTTCTCAATCCCTCTAAAAGCACTGGCCAAAGGGCCCTTTTTCCAATGTAACCTACTATGCCACACATAGCCTTTTATTCTCCTTCCCTTCTTTTAAGCTTCTCTAAATATTCTTCCCATTCCCAAGGTGATAAATATTTCTTTTTAGCATTACACTCCCTACAGGCTGGAACAATATTTTCTCGCGTAGATAATCCCCATCTACTCAGTGGAATTTTGTGATCCATTGTTAATTCCTCTGGAGAAACCTTTTTCCCACAATAATAACACATACCCTTTTCCAGCTTTCTTCTCCACCAGCGCGTTTTCTTTAAACTCCTTGCCTTTTCTTTTTCCCGCTTGATGTGCTCAGCTAAACTTATATACTTTTCTCTTATCATAGTCCATCTTTTATAATGGATGAAATTTTTTCCAATACCTCCTCTAAACTTAAATTAGTGGTATCTATAACTATAGCCTCTTTTGGAATAACTAAAGGGGCTACCTCTCGCTCGCTGTCTTTTTTATCTCTAAACTGAAGATTTTTTATTACCTCCTTTAAGCTTCTCTCAGGAAAATCTTTAAGCCTTCTCTGTGCCCTCTCTATCAAATCTGCAGTAAGAAAAATTTTCAAATGTGCCTCAGGAAAAACTACACTTCCCATATCTCTTCCTTCTGTAATTACTCTTTTTCCACGAATAAGCTCTCGTAAAAACTTAGTAATTTCCTCTCGTATAAGAGGATTTGCCGAAACCTCAGATACATAAGCCTCAACTTCTTTTGACCTTAACTCTTCCTGCAAAATCTTTCCTTCATAAATTATAAAAGTCCCATCAGAAGATAAAGTTACAGTTATTTTACTTAAAAGTTCTTTTATTTTTCTTCTAAATTGTTCATCTATTGAGAATTTAGTTATTTTTTCTTTAAGCATTAAATAGGTTATAGCACGATATAAGGCTCCGGATTCCAGTAGACTTAAATCAAATTTTTTGGCTAAAGCTCTCGCGACTGTGGTTTTGCCGGAACCAGCTGGTCCATCAATGGTGATAATAAAGTTTTCCATTTATATTTCTACTTTATAACCGTAAGCTTCTATGTTTGTTTTTATCTCCTCTAAAGATAAATCCTCTTCCTTCTCAAAACTAACTTTCCCAGTTTTTAAATCAACAGAAACATTTTTGGCTTTGCCCGTGCTGAGAATAGCTCTTTCTACTCTTTTTACGCAATGTTCACAGGTCATTCCTTTGACTATAATTTCAATTTTCTCCATCTTAGAACTCCTTTTTTTTAATAAAAAGTGCTCCTATTCGAACCTTAGTTTTATTTTCAATGATTCCATCCTTTACCCTTTCTTCTAAAAATTTTAGGATGGCCTGTTCTTTCTTGGCAGAAATTTTATATCCCTTGCTTTCTAATCTAAACTTCAGTTTTTTCCAAAATCTGTCAACAGGGCTTTTTTTCTCAAAGTAGCCTTCATAAAATTTTGCATCTCCGGGATTTCCAAATGTATAAAAATAATTAAAAAGTAAAAAAAATCCAGGTTGAGGCTCCTTTATTACCCTTTTAAAAAAGGTTCTTTCAATAGTAGCATAAAGCAAGTTTTCTCTTAATCCAGCCCATTGTACAGCGATAAAAAATTTATTAGCATATTTGTAAAGCCTTGAGACTTCCTTTAAATCCCTCAAAATGGGGGTCATAGAAACAAATACAGTGTCAAAATTTTGAGAAGGATGATATTTTCTCCAATCAGCCTCAATAAGAGTGATGTTTCTTAAATTGTTCCTTTGAATTTTTTGGTTTAAAATCTCAAGCATAGCAGGTGATATATCTAAGGCATAGAGGTACGAAACTTTGGGTGCAATTTTTATGGTATAAGAACCTGTTCCACATCCCACATCGAAAAAGGTAAAATCTTTATTAAGGGCTCCTCTTTTTTCCATCTCATTAATTATATCCTCTTGCATTTGTTTGTAGAAAGGACTTTCCTCAAGTTCATCATATTCACAAGCTATAAGTTCCCAGAAATCCTTTTTGAGATAGCTTTTGCTCTCCTTTTTTCTCTCTTGGGATAAAGAAATCCAGAAGGAGGCTTTTAAAAGCTTATTTAACAGAGCTTTCTCTTTTTGGTAGGAGTTCATTTTTATAGACACTATCAAGAATTCCGTTTATAAAGGCTTGAGATTCATCAGTGCCGTAAATTTTGGCTAATTCAATAGCCTCATTGATACTTACTATCGGAGGAATATCCGGTCTAAAAAAAAATTCATAAAGGGCCATTCTTAAAATATTTTTATCATTTATATTTAATCTCTCTAAGGACCATTTTTTGCAATATTTTTTAATCATTCCATCCAAAAATTTTTGATTACTTATAATTCCTTTTAAGAGTTCTTCTGCAAAGGATAAGCTTTGCTCCTCCTTTATATTTAAGTAATTTTTGTAGTTTTCTAAAGCTTCTTGGATATCTGTCTTAGTAACCTCAATTTGGTACAATATTTGCATTGCTATTTCTCTTCCCTTTCTCCTTAGCATAAATTAAATTAACTTCTCAGCTATGTAAACTGTTAAATCACCCATCATATGAGTGAAAGAGGCAAGTTCGTTATCATACCAACCATATACTACCACCTGGGTGATGGGAATTTCAATTTGAGTAGAAGCAATTTTCTGAGCCTCTTCTGGACTTAAAGCTTTACAAGCTTTCACTAAATCTACTTTAGCCATAGCAGTTCTGGTATGCGTTTCCCTACCTTCAATTATAGCTGCTGCCCTGGGATATCCAATAATATCTGTGGATACATTCTGTTCCATAGAGAAGACAAGAAAATCTTTATACTTAGTTTCTGCAGCTTCTTTATAAATTTGGTTAATTAAATCTTTATTAATGTGATTTTCTATACTCTCATCCTGAATATTTACAGTTAAAATGATTAAACTGCCAGTAGTTAAGGGCACTCTAACGCTTTCTGCCATAAAACCAATTCTTTTCATTTCAGGTATAACCAAAGCTAAGGCTTCAGCTGCACCAGTAGTAGTAAGGATTATATTATTAAAAACACTTCTTGCCCTTCTCAAATCCTTTTCTCCTTCCTTGGGGACTCTATCTAAAATAGATTGTGAAGCTGTAGTGGCATGTACAGTAACCATAGCAGCAGATAAGATTCTATCAGGACCAAAATAATCAAGAAGTGGTTTCATCATATAAGCAAGACAGGTTGTAGTACAAGAGGCAGACGAAATGATGTGATGCCTCTCAGGCTGATAGGCCTCTTCATTTATTCCATAAACCATTGTAATTGAGTCTTCGGGAAGGGTTTTATCTTTATTTTTGATTTTAAAGGGGGCAGATACTATCACCTTCTCAGCTCCTGCAACTAAATGACCTCTGGCTGAACCTTTGGGATCCATAGGGTCAACCGTAGGATCTCTAAATTTCCCCGTGCAATCAACCACTAATCTTACGCCTTCTTGTCTCCATTCAATATCTTTGGGATTTCTGTTCTGCATTAAAAACTTTACCATGACCCCATCAATTACCATTGTCTTTTCTTTTTCATCTATATTTTCAATCACCCTTTTAGATCTATAACCATATAACCAAACAGGAAGCCATCCATAGGTGCTATCTTTTTCTATGTATTCAGCTAAATCTGTAAAGGAGGTGCCTACCTCTCTTCCTAAATTCACTACTATTTCAGAAAAATATTTTCTTCCTATATGATGCCAAAGGGTGAGCTTACCGATTCTGCCTAATCCATTAATTCCTAATTTCATAAGACCCTCCCTTTTATTTTGTTATTTTCCCTTTATAAATATCTCCTGTGATACCATTTAGGGTAAGCCAATCTCCCAGGGCTATTTGTTCTTCCTTAAGTTTAGCAGATTTTTTAAGATCATCAATGCGTAAGTCCTCGCATCCAACTACACAAACCTTTCCTAATCTACCTGCTACAATAGCTGCGTGAGAGGTCTGACCCCCTCTTGCAGTTAATAACCCTTGAACTAAAGAAATTTCCTTAATATTGTCTGGCACAGTATCATATCTTATAAGAATTAAAGGATCACCTGTTTCTTTGAATTTATAAATATCTTCCAAGGAGAAAACAGCTCTGCCAGAAACCAGGCTACCTGAGACGCCTATACCTCTTCCCAGATAAACCAAACTCTCCAAAGCCTTCTTCTGAAAAGAAGGCAACTCCTTTTCATCCCTGAGTATAATATCTCGTACTTGGAGAATATACAAATCTTTAGGATCCTCACTTTCAAAAGTAAATTCTATTTCTTGATGGTCCCAGCCCTGTTCATAAACCAAGTTATAAGCTAAATTCAGCAAAGCTTCATAAATCTTTGGAAAAGCTTCTTCCAAAGAAGGACCCTCTCTATTTTCTGTCTTCCTTTGTTCAATAGAGATGGGATAAGCATTTACTAAACCCGAGACCACATCTTCTCCCTGATTATAAGTAGTATAATCACCCCATAAAAAGATACGGGGAAATTTCCCTTGAGGTGAGGTAGTAAAAATAACCCCAGTACCAGAGTTATTACCTATATTTCCAAATACCATCTCTTGAATGATGATAGCTGTTCCCCAATCCTCAGCAATTTCCATCAGCTCTCTGTAGTAAACAGCTTTCTGATGATACCAAGAATTTAAAATAAGTTCTATACCTTTGAAAAGCTGTTCCCAGGGATCATCTACTAAAGGTATCCCTAATTTTTCTATCTCCTTCCTGTATATCAAGGCCAGATCTCTCATAGCCTCACCAGGAAATTCTCTTTTCATTTTTACATTATACTTTCTTTTATGCTCCCTCATCAAACGATTAAAAAAGTCTCTGTTTATACCTTGAGCCATAGCCCAGTTTTGAAGAAACCGCCTATAGGTATCCCAGGCAAACCATAAATTGTTAGTTCTTTTAGCCAAACCTTCAGCTATTTCAGGATTAATTCCAACATTTAATATAGAACTCATCATACCTGGCATAGAAATAGTTGCTCCACTTCTAACACTAAGTAGCAAAGGATGAGAAAGGTCCCCATATTTATTACCACTCTTTGCCTCAATTACTTTGATAGCCTCTCTTACTAAAAGCTCATATACCTTCCAGAGTTGATCGTATTTTTTTAAGAATTTATAAGCTCTAAAGATTTCCGTGGTTAAGATAAAACCAAAGGGAATTTTCACGGGAAGGGAAGAGAGCTTTGAGAGCTGTACTAAATTATAAGCCTTACCTCCGAGATAAATAAGATTGTTTGCTAAAGGATTAGGCTCATCTGTAAAAGAAATAGCCTTTCTAAGATCAAAGGTTAGTAATAAATTTAAATCCTCTCTATTGACTCTCTCTTTGTTTCTAATAAGAGCTTGATAAACCTTTTTTAGAAATCTATCCAAATATTTAAGAACAAAACCATTATTTATAATATCTTTAATGACTAATTCACTTAAGTAATAATAGGCTTCCTCTTTTTCTCTTTTTTTGAGGTATTTTTTGTATTTTTCCTGAAGTGCCTCGTAATCGAGATTATCAAAGATTAGGGGGAAAACCTTTAGGTAGGGATTTATATAATAAGACTTCAATATGTGTTGAACCCCTTCCAAAAGCCCTTTAAAGATATCTAAATACTGATCAAAGGTAAGGGGATAACTTTTAAGAGAATTCTCAAGCAAATCTAAGTATAGATTGAATTTTTGGGAGGTAATTCCATCAATATGTAAAGCCTTTTTAAAGAGATATAGGATTTTTAAAATCCTAAAAAATTGGTTTTTCGTTAAGAAATCTATATTGAAGGTTTCTACCAATTCTTCAAAAATTTTTTCCGCTAGATATTCAAGCCTAAAGGATAAACCTAAGGCATCAAATTTTTTTTCTTTATATCTTCCATACATAGAGGGAATATCCACCGCAATATGCCTTTTTATAAAAATTTCTTCAACGGGAGTAAATTTCTGGGGAGATAAGATATAATTCTCCTTTAACTCCTTTAAACCCTCTAAAAGCAAATTTAATTTTCTAAAGAGATCACCAACTTTTAGGATTTCTGGAATCTTTTCTACAAAGGCAAACCCTAAGGATTTATATTGTTCAAGAAATGCTTCTATATCCGTTAAATATCCAAAATATTTTTGCTTTTCAAGTTTAAAGAGATGAATGAGATAATAAACTTTTTTCTTGTCTATCTCACTGGCTTCAACTTTTTCAAGGGCCCTTTGAATATCTTTTAAATTAAGTTCTAAAAATTCTTCTACTGTATATATAGAAAAGACTTTAAAAAGTTCAGCTAAAATTCTCTGTAAAGGTAGATGATAAGAAATCTCTTCTTTAACAATTCTTTGCCAAATATGAAAGGGTAAATATTTTTTGATGTGTGTGCCATCTAAAGTAAACCAATACTGAAAAATAGCTCTAATAAAGTCAATAGCTAAGCTTGAATTTTCAATGTGAATAAATTTCCTTAAAAAGTGTAATAGGGTGTCCTTTCTCTGGGAGATTTCATCAACTTCTGTGGAGAGATCTCTTATAAGACCTTCAGCTCCAATTTCATTGAAAAATACTGGCAAAATTTTACAAAATTGTTTTACCAGGTTATAAACTGGTTTTATAGGAGCGTTCAATAAAGAAGTAATCTCTCTTTGGAAAAGATCCGTATCTTTAAGGGATAAACCATAAATCCTAAGATTGAGATGAAGTGCAGAAAGGAGGCTTGAACACCATTCGGGATGCTCTTTAAATATCTCTAACCAAGTTTTGATATTTAAAAGATGATTTGGATTATCT
>CALLJI010000101.1 GCA_938091475.1 uncultured Caldimicrobium sp.
GTATCTTCTGCCATCGCCAGCGCCGAAGGTAATATTCTCAAGGCTGAAGTCAGAACCACTCCAGATAAAAAGGCCTATTTTGAAATCTATGTGGAAGTTTTGGATAAAAATCATTTGGATAAAATTATTGCTAATATCTCCAAGGTTGAAGGAATATTAAAAGTAGAAAGACGCTTAGTCTAACTAACTGCTTTTTGGATCTTTCCAGCCTTTATACATCTGGTACAAACTTTAATTCTCTTTACCTGACCATTTGGAAGTTTAACCCTAATTTTTTGAATGTTAGGATACCACCACCTACTTGCTTTTTTACCTGAATGGCTAATTATGTTTCCAGAGACTGGCTTCTTTCCGCAGACTTCGCATATTTTAGACATTCTTTACACTCCTCCTAAAATTTTAGGGCTTAATATAGCAAAGTTTAAATTTTTTGCAAGTGTAGTTTAGAATGTTTCAAAAAAGGCAGGGGCGACCCTTGCAGCTGCCCGATTAAGGCATAGCGGTGAGGAGCCCCTACGAAATAATTTCTGGCACGACATGTCGTGACCTTACATTTATTACATTCATTAAATTTTTGAAAAATCGAAAAAATTAGTAGGGGCACAGCATGCTGTGCCCAAGAAATAAAAAAGGTAACCGCAGGCTTTAGCCTGCGAAAAATACTCGTAGGGGCAAATCACGATTTGCCCAAAGGATTTAAAAATTCGTAGGGGCTCAGCATGCTGAGCCCAAAAAATAAAAAAAAAGTAGGGGCAATTCAAGAATTGCCCAGAAATTCAAAAACTTGTAAGGGCGACCCTTGCGGCTGCCCTATTTCGGGCACGGCGGTGCCGTGCCCCTACAAATGAATTTCCTACAAATGAATTTTTTGGGCAGGGGCAAGCCCTGCCAAGACAATGGAAACCTTTGGGCACAGTGTTATGTGCCTTTACAATGTATAACTCGTCGGGCTGTTCTGCCTTGCCCTTACGAGGGGATATTTAAAAATTAGTCATTAAGTGAGACCTTTAAAGATAGAAACTCCAGAGGCTTTATTCGAAGAAGACTTATGATTTAAAAAATTACATTCTTTAGGATCTGATTTAGATATTTCTGGTGGAGGCGGCGGGAATTGAACCCGCGTCCGTGAGTAGTTCAGATTAAACCACTACAGGCTTAGCCTGTGAGATAATTTCATTGTGAGTTCACCACAGGCAGTGAAGCTCACAACTAGGTGGATTTTTTCTCGGGAAAGATAGCTCCACCTACTATCTTTCCCAAAGTCTTCCTTAGTCACGCACCTTAGGGCCGGAAGACAGAACACCTAAGGCACGTGGCTGCACTTCCTTAGGCAGCCAAGGCGTAAGCGTAATCGTTGGCAGTTGTGTTTTTGCACCCTTTTTAACGTGGCGAGTGCGACCACGGCCTGCGATTTAATCCTACCTACCCCCGTCGAGCCCTTTTCGCCCCCAAATTTTCAAAGAACTTAATATTATAATAATAATTGTTTTCCTTTTTTCAAGAGTGAAAGGTTACATTTGTGGTTACTATTTAAAAATGTCACATATAAGGGGTGCGATATACTTTACCCAAATGGTTTTCGTTGTAGGGGCACGGCACCGCCGTGCCCAAAGGGTTTAACAACTACTCATATTCCTTTTTTTTGAATTTAGCTTAAAATTTTAGTAAGAATGAACTTTCAGATCAAAAGAATTAGCTTTTATATAATTTTTTTTGCCTTTTTTTTCTTTATGGTCCTATCTCTGTACTCTTATCATCCTGAGGATCCTGGAATTGGTGTAATTGGGACACAAAATGTAAATAATTACGGAGGATTAATAGGTGCCCTTTTTTCTTCCCTCTTAGTATTTCTATGGGGAGTAGCTTCCCTTATAATTCCTCCTCTTTTGATCTTGGGTGTTTTTTTATATTTTTATAAAATTTCCCTAAAGAAAATAGGATTAATTCTGTTTTTTTTAAGTTTATTTTTCTCCTTTGGTGCCTCCTTTCTTTTTGAACTTCTCAATATGAAAAGTTTTTACTTCTTGAATAGATATCCCCTGCATGGGGGCTACATTGGGGAGGTAGCTCTGCTATTGACTAAGATTGTAGGAATACCTGGGTTTTTAATTTTTTTGGTTCTACTCTTAATTTTCTCCTTTTTACTAATTTTTTATAGTTTGGAAATTTTACAAAAAGGTATCCTTAAAAATCTCCTATCTTCATTCAGAAAAATGGGACCTAACAAAGCTGAACAGGTAATTAAAGAGATAAAGGCAGAGGAAAATCTGAGTAATGAAAGCGAGTATAAAATTGAAGAGAGTAAAGGAGATGAAGCCAAGTCCTTGTCCCAGGTAGATTTAAAGGAGAGAGAAATTAAAATTAAAGAAAAGGAGGGTAAGGCATCCCTTTCCCTTCCGCCTCCACTTGAGCTTTTACAGGAACCACCAGCTACTACTTACAAAATAAAACCTGAAGAGTTAAGAGAGAGGGCTCTTCTTCTTAAGGAGAAACTCAGAGAGTTTGGTATTGAAGGTGAGGTTACCGCTATAAATCCAGGACCTGTGATTACCGTCTTTGAGTTTAAACCTGCACCTGGTATAAAACTAAGTAGAATTTTGAGTTTAGTGGATGATTTAGCTTTAGGATTATCCGCCAAAAGCGTGCGCATTGTAGCTCCTATTCCTGGAAAAAATGTTATTGGGATTGAGCTTTCCAATAGACAAAGAGAATGGGTTTATCTCAAGGAAATTCTCTCTCAAGAGGCTTTTAAAAATTCCCCTTCACCTCTTACAATTGCTTTAGGCAAAGATATTTTAGGAAAGCCTGTGGTAGCTGATCTCAGAAGAATGCCTCATCTGTTAATTGCAGGAAGCACTGGCTCTGGTAAAAGTATTTTTATTCACAGTGTAATTTTAAGTATAATTTATAAAACTACCCCTGAGGCTGTAAGATTTCTTATGATAGATCCTAAACGCATAGAATTATCTGTGTATGATGGGATTCCTTATTTACTTCACCCTGTTGTGCTTGAGCCTAAAATGGCTACTCAGGCTTTAAGATGGGCTGTTCAAGAAATGGAGAGGCGCTACAGCCTCTTTGAAGAGCTCTCGGTGAGAAACCTTGAATCTTATAATGAAGAGTTTGAAGAAAAGCTACCTTATATTGTAATCATAATTGATGAGTTGGCAGATCTTATGGTGATTTCTTCTAAGGAGGTAGAAACGCTCCTTACAAGACTTGCTCAGATGGCTCGGGCAGCAGGGATACATCTTCTTGTAGCAACTCAGCGACCTTCAGTGGATGTAATAACTGGCTTAATTAAAGTGAACTTTCCTGCAAGAATTTCCTTCAAACTCACCTCTAAAGTAGATTCTCGGACTATTCTTGATACTCAAGGAGCAGAAAGATTACTTGGAGAAGGGGATATGCTCTTTATGCCTCCAGGCAGCTCGCATTTAGAAAGAATTCATGCCCCCTATGTTTCAGAAAAAGAAATTAAAACAGTGGTAGAGTATCTTAAAGCTTTTGGCGAGCCTGATTATTTAGCTGAACTAGTAGTGGAAGAAGAGGATGAGGAAGGTTCCCCTGAATCCTCCTCTACAGAGGATGAGCTCTATCAAGAGGCTCTAAAAATTGCCTATCAATATGGAAAGATTTCTGTCTCTATGCTTCAAAGAAAATTAAGAATTGGATATAATCGGGCTGCAAGATTAGTTGAAAAAATGGAAGAAGAGGGTATAATAGGACCCAGTGATGGCGTTCGTCCTCGTCCTGTTATTGGTCCTCGTAAGCCCTACTAAGCAGGGCTTAAAAGCTCAATCTGTGGATGAAGTTATAGCCAAAATTCAAGAATTCTATAAAATGACCTCAAGCCTAAGAGGTTCCTTTGTCCAAGAAACTCATTTTCCCAATGGCCAAAAAGAAATCAGACAAGGGCGTTTTTGGATGAAAAAACCAGGTTTATTTCGATGGGAATATTATACTCCCGATAAATTTATTGTTATATCTGACGGAAGAAATATCTATGTTTATTATCCAGAGGAAAATCAAGCCTATCTTTACCCAAGTGGTAAGGCTATTTCTTCTCAACTTGCCTTGGGTTTTATGAGTGGGCGGGGTGATCTTACTAAGGATCTTAAATTAGAGAGTTTCAAAAGCTCTCCAGATCATCTTTGGGAATTGACTTTTCTTCCAGCCTATAAGGATGAGCAACTTGAAAAGACTGTTCTCAAAGTAGTTTATCCCAAAGGGGAAGTAAAGGAAATTTTGCTTTTTTATTATGGAGGCGAGCGGGTTAGAATATCTTTCAACCATCTGGAGTATAATGTTGATTTGCCTTTAAGGATTTTTCAGTTTCAGTTACCCAAAAATAGCAAAATTAATTAAGGAGGTGTAAAAATGAGAGAGAGAAAATTTTTAGCCCTCTTAGTATTTTTATTCTTCTCTCTAAATTTGCTTTTTGGTTGCACGCCTGATTTGAGTCAAAAAACTAAGGAAGGAGCTACAGTGGGTGCAGTAGCAGGAGGAGTAATAGGAGTACTCATTGATAAAAATAATCGTTGGAGAGGTGCCGTTCTTGGTGCAGCTATCGGTGCAGTAGTTGGAGGTACAGCCTCATATATTATGGATAGGGCAAGTAAAGAGTCAGCCACTACCAAAAAACCTGTAACCTATGAAAGCGAAGATAAACAGCAAAAGGTCTATGCCGCACCTATCAGATCAGAAGGTAATTGTGAATGGGTAAAAGTGCAATATTACGAATACGGTAAACTTGTGAAAGAAGAAAACAGAAAGGTTTGTCAATAATTCTAAGTCTTAACTTAGCTTAGATAGACATTCTTTAATTCTTTGGTAAGCTTCCTCTAAATTTTCTTCGGAGGTGGCAAAGGAGATTCTTATGAACTCATCTTCTCCAAAGGCCATACCAGGGACTACAGCTACTCTTGCTTCGTCCAATAAATACTCTGCAAAATCAACGGAATTATGAATGGCTTTGCCCAATTTATTCCTTTTTCCGAAGTATGAAGAAACTTTGGCAAAGAGATAAAAGGCGCCTTGAGGAGGTATGAACTCAATTCCAGGAATTTCCTTTAATAGCTTACAGAGTAATTGAGCTCGCTTAGCAAAGGTTTTCACCATTTGTTGGATTTCTTCCTCAGGCATTTTTAAGGCTGCTTCTGCCGCTTTTTGAGCAAAGGCAGTGGCATGACTTGTGCTTTGTCCTTGAATTTTGGCACAAGCCTTAATTACCTCCTTTGGCCCCACTGCCCAGCCTATTCTCCAACCAGTCATTGCATAGGTTTTGGAAACTCCGTTGACTATGAAAACTCTATCTTTAAGTTCCACAGAGGTAGATAAAATATTTTCAGGTTTCTTTAGATCAAAACGGAGTTTATCGTAGATATCATCACTTATAACCCAAAGATTATATTTTTTAATTAGGTCTGAAAGATCCTTTAAAAATTCCTGAGTGTAAATAAGGCCACTTGGATTAGAAGGGCTATTTAAAATCAACCCAATGGTTTTAGGAGTAATACTTTTTTCTATTAGTTCTGGTTCGGGCTCAAAACGATTTTCAAATTTTGAGGGAATAATTTTGGGAATTCCACCTGCACAAGTTATCATTTCAGGGTAGGAAACCCAATAGGGAGAAAGTACTAAGACTTCGTCCCCTTCATCAACCAGGGCTAACAGGAGATTAAAAATGGCTTGTTTTGCCCCGGTGGTTACAATCACCTCCTCAGGAGTGTAATCATAGCCATAGTCGGACTTTATTTTTTCACAAATAGCCTCTCTAACGCTTAGGAGACCAGGAGTAGGGGTGTATTTTGTATACCCTTCTTTTAGAGCCTGAATGCAAGCCTCTTTGATGATAGAGGGTGTATCAAAATCTGGTTCCCCAGCTGAAAGGTTTATCACATTAATGCCTTGAGCCTTTAAGGCTTTGGCTTTGGCATCTACGGCAAGGGTAGCTGAAGGTTTCAGAGCTTTTACTCTTTCGGATAATTTTATCATATAAACCCTCCTAAGTTAGAGTTCTATTATTTCCTGTGGATATCTCTCAAGAACTACTACATCTTTATATTCAATACTTTTTAAAATAAGCCCTTGAGGCGGAGCAGGAGGAGGTGCTACTTTTCTATCTTTAGCTTCAAGAATAGCCTTAAAATCTTCTCCATTTAATTTTCCTCTACCTACCTCTACCAAAGCTCCCACAATATTTCTTACCATATACCTCATAAACCCTTTTCCTGTAATCTCAAAAATCAAAAGTTTTTTATGTTCTTTAGACCATTTAAATTCTGCGAAATAAATAGTTCTTATCGTAGTTTTTACATCACTTCCAGCCTTTCGGAAACTTGCAAAATCTTTAGTCCCTAAAATTTCGGGCAGGCATTTTTCCATAGCAGATACATCCAGCGGCTCAGGAATCCACCAAGAATAAAGCCTTAGTAATGGATTTCTAACAGGGCTATTGTAAATTTGATACTGGTAAGTTTTTTTTAGTACATCCCGTTGGGGATGAAATTTAAAATCAACCTCCTCTACCAGCCAAACAGAAATATCCTTAGGTAAAAGTCCATTTAAGGCTTTAAAGATCACTTCCAGAGGTTTATCGGAGGTGGTTAAAAAATGTGCTACCTGACAAAGGGCATGTACTCCCGCATCTGTTCTTCCTGCTGAGCGAATTTTCACCTTGTGTCCCAAAATTTGGGATAAAATATCTTGAAGTAAACCCTGAACAGTAGGACCCTTGGGTTGGATTTGAAATCCAAGATAGTGTGTACCGTCATAGGCAAGAAAAAGTCTTATATTTCTAATTTGCGGAAAAGACATAAAAACAACATAAACTTAGGTAAAAAAAGGTTCCTTAGGCAAACCAGCCTCTTCTGGAAGTTCAAACATAAGATTAAAATTTTGAATGGCTTGACCACTTGCACCTTTAACTAAATTATCAATAACTGAAATTATAATGCCCTGATTCCTTTCTTTATCTTCAAAAAGAGAAATTTTACACATATTAGTGCCTCTAACCTCCGCTAATCGCGGATATTTCATAAGTGGTAAGATCTCTACAAAGGGCTTCTCACGATAAAATTCTTTTAAATAATTATGTACATCCTCTATTTTAGCACGATATTTTACATAAATAGTAGAAAGAATCCCTCTATTTATGGGCAAGAGGTGAGGGGTAAAAACAATTTTTACAGGCTCTTTAGCAATGAGACTGAGCTTTTCTTCCATCTCAGGTGTATGTCTATGTTCAGCTATTTTATAAGCTTTAAAATCTTCATTTACCTCGCAAAAACTATAATAATTTTCTGATTTTCTTCCGGCTCCACTAGTTCCACTCTTAGCATCAATAATAATATTTTCTTTATCTATTAAATTTTCTTTAAGAAGTGGAATTAGAGGTAATAGAGCAGAGGTCGGATAACATCCAGGATTTCCAATAATGGAGGCAGATCTAATTTGTTCTGTAAAAATTTCTGATAAGCCATAAACCGCTCTTGAAGCAAGTTCTGGACAGGTATGAGGTAATTTATAAACCCTTTCATATGTGGCAAGATTAGAGAATCTAAAATCTGCAGACAAATCTATGATTTTTAGACCCTTTTGGTAGAGCTTATAAGCTAATTCTTGAGCATTACCTGAGGGTACACATAGAAAGACCGCTTGCGCCACTTGCGCTATTTCCTCAACATCTGGTGCAGAAAAGGTTAACTCTCCTACTTTTCCAGAAAAGCCATAAAGGTCTTTAAGTTTTTTTCCAGCCAAATCACGCGAGGTAATATAGGTAATTTGAGCGTAGGGATGAGTGGAAAGAAGTCTAATGAGTTCAAGCCCGGTGTAGCCCGTTGCTCCAATAATGGCAAGATTAATCACAGAAAAGACCTAACGTTTGGAATATTGCTGACCTCTTCTTGCTCCTCTTAAGCCATACTTCTTTCTTTCTTTTTCTCTGGGATCTCTTGTGACATAACCAGCTTTTCTCAAAAGAGGTTTTAGCTCTTCTTTAAATTGCACAAGGGCTCTGGCTATGCCGTGTCTTATAGCTTCTGCTTGGGCACTTTTACCACCACCTTCAACTGTGCACATTACATCAAACTTCCCCAAAAGACCTGTTACTCTAAAAGGAGCATATATCACATCTTCTGCAACAATATGATCCCTGAAATACTCATTATAGGGTATGCCGTTTACAGAAACTTGTCCTTTACCTGGATAAATCCAAACTCGTGCAATAGCTGTTTTTCTCTTACCTGTGGCATAAAATCTATCCATTTTTTTCTCTACCTCCTTTAAATTTCTATTAATTTAGGATTTTGAGCTTGATGAGGGTGAGCCTCCCCTGCATAAATTTTTAGTTTCTTTAAAAGTTTATCTCTCATTCTATTTTTAGGGAGCATTCCCTTAACAGCTAAATAGAGAATTTGTTCTGGTTTTTGTTGAAGAAGTTCTCTTGCACTTTTTAATTTTAGCCCACCCATATAACCACTATGTCTTCTATAAAGCTTTTGGTCAAGTTTTTTCCCAGTAAGGCGAATCTTATCAACATTAATGATAACAAAGAAATCAGCTTGATCTACATGAGGTGCATAATCAGGACGATGTTTCCCTTGGAGGAGGGAAGCAATTTGGGAAGCAAGTCTTCCTAAAATTTGATTTTTGGCATCAATTAAGTACCAGTTTCTTTTAACCTCTTCTTTTTTCACCCATGGAGTTTGGGTAGTTAAAAAGGATGATGACATTTCCTTAATCCTCCCTTAAAAATTATCTTTAGTTTTGGCTCTAATTTAAGCGAATTTTGAAATTTGTCAAGCTTTTATGGAGAATATGTGGTTACTATTTTAAAATGTCACACTTAATTACTATTTTGGAATGTCACATAAGAGGTGCGGTATGCTTTACCAAAAAAGATTTTGTTTGTAGGGGCACGGCACAGCCGTGCCCAAGAGGTTTTTTGTAGGGGCAGGGCTTGCCCCTGCCCAAGGGGTTTAAAACGATCTTGGGCAGCCACAAGGGCTGCCCCTACAATTTTTCAATTTTGGGCAAATCGTGATTTGCCTTAAAAAACGGGGCAATTCTTGAATTGCCCCTACCAATTCAAACCTTTAAACCATTTTGGGCACAGCATGCTGTGCCCCTACATTTTTTGTATTATTCACAAAATTTTTAAAATTGTAGGGGCACGACATGTCGTGCCCAAAGATTTAAATGTAGGGGCACGGCACAGCCGTGCCCAAGAGGTTTTTTGTAGGGGCTGGGCTTGCCCCTGCCCAAGGGGTTTAAAACGATCTTGGGCAGCCGAAAGGGCTGCACCTACATTCAGGGCAACCGTAAGGGCTGCCCCTACTTATATCTTTTATTCTTAGACACAGCGTGCTGTGCCCGTGTAATTTTTGAAACATTCTCTATAAGGGTTGACTTTCAGATTTAAAATTTTAAAATATTTTAGTAAATTAATAAATAAAAAGGAGGTGCTGTGATGGTGGTTAATGCTTATTATATTTTGAAAAAATGGCGGGTCCCGATTTTAATTTTCTCTTTTATCTTAATCGTGATTTCTTCGGTTAATTTAATTGTCAGTCCTGCTCAAGGAAAAAGACCTTTACCAGAGTTTAAAAATCTGCAAGAGAATACAAGTAAGTTTATAAGATATTATTATAATATCCAGCTTACAGCATCAGAACAGAGGATTCTTGAAAAGGCCCTCTCAGAAATCCCTGCTCCCTGCTGTTCAGATTATACTGCCCTAACCTGTTGATGCCAGTGCAATCTTTACAGATCCTGGATGGGTCTTGCAAAGTGGATGATCAAAGAGGGTTATAATATTGAAGAAATAAAGGAAGTAGTTATTAAATGGTTAAAGTTTACTAATCCCTCTGGTTATACAGGAGATGGTTGTTATAAAGGGAACTGTGAAAAACCTTTTGTAAAGAATGGTTGTGGTGGAATGAACCCCTCTATCATCAGATGGTGAAAAATTATCAAAAAAACTTTGTCATACGCTAACATATAAAAATCGGGCAGCCGCAAGGGCTGCCCCTACGGTTTTTAAATTCTTGAGCTCAGCAAGACGGCCCCTACGAATTTTTATTTCTGGGTAAATTGTGATTTACCTCTACAATTTATTTAATTTTTGGCACAGCATGCAGCGCCACTCCAATCATTCTCACAGGCTTAATGGTTATATTGTGAAAGCCAGTTGAATCTAAATTATGAGTTCAGTTACCTCTTCGGAAGCTTATGAGAAGTCTTGCTATTAAGAGAAGTATAGGAAGTTCAATCACTGGACCAAGGATAATGGCAAGATAAACCAAAGGTTTGCCTGGAAAGGCCACCACCGCAATTCCTATTACTGCCTCTGAATTCCTGGCTGTGGTCGTAAAGGCTAAGGTTACTATATCTTCATAGTTCAACTTAAAAATTCTGCCAATAAGTAGGGCAAGTAGAAAAAGGATTAAAAAGAAGACTATCAGAAAGAGGATAAGTAAGGTTAGTTTGGGCAGTTCCATAAAGTGGATAGTTTTCTGAGAAATAAACATACTTATGATTACAACTACCAGTGCCCAAAGTTTAATCTCACTCAATAGAGTTTTAAAAGGACCGTAGAAAAAATCTCTTCCCTTTTTATTAATGATTACTCTTTGCCCTAAGTAAGCTAAAATAAAGGGGGCTACAAGAAAGAGCATTATACTTCTGATTAAAACAGATAAATCTACAGGTATGACTTTTCCTATAAGCACATATAGATAAAAGGGCATTAAGAGGACTTGCAAAGTAATATTCCAGGGAAGAAGGGCTATTCCCCAGGCTACATTTCCTTTGGCTATATCAGTGAAGATTAGATACCAGCCTATACAAGGAGTAAGAGTATAGAGAATTGCTCCAGCCCAAAAATCCGGATAGTTTTTAAGCACAAGTAAGCCCAAGGTCCACGAAAAGGCTGGTATAAAAAGAAAATTTATCAAGAGGGCAAGAAGTGTAGGTTTTAGTTTAGTAAAAGCTCTCCCCACATCTTTTATTTCTACGGGAAGCATAACAGCTAAGATTACTAAAAATACCCCTATTTCCGTTAAATATAAAAATAGGGAAATTTCCCTTCCAATTATTCTCTGAAAAATTAAACCTAAAATAACAGCTCCAAGGAGTATGAAGGGTTTCTCTTTGTCTTTGGTTGAAAGTTTAGCCATAACAATTGAGCTCCAACAAAACTCACTACAAAAGATGTTATATCACCATTTAACCCTTTTCCAAGAGGGTAATTTTAAAAGGTGGTTAATATTTTTAAATGTCACAGATTTTGTAGGAGGGGCTATTCACGAATCGCCCCTAAATTTGTAGGGGCACGGCACCGCCGTGCCCAATGCGGGCAGGGGCTGGGCTTTTCCCAGCCCGAAAGCATTAATTTGTAGGGGCATGGCATTGCCGTGCCCAATGCGAGCAGCCACAAGGGCTGCCCCTACGATTTTTATTAATTCTTTGGCTCAGCGTGCTGAGCCCTTACGAATTTTATTTATGGGCAAATCGTGTTTGTCTTAAAAAACGGGGCAATTCTTGAATTGCCCCTACCAATTCAAACCTTTGAATCGTTTTGGGCTCAGCATGCTGAGCCCCTACATTTTTTTCAAAGCCAAAAATATTAAAAAAGAAGGGGCACGAAATGTCGTGCCTAAGAGATTTTAGGCGTAGGGGCGATTCACGAATCGCCCCAAGTTTTTTTGGTAGGGGCACGGCATTGCCGTGCCCAGGAGGATTTTATTTGTAGGGGCAGGGCTTGTCTTAGCCCGAAAAGGGTTTAATTGTGGGGTACGGCGGTGCGGAGCCCCAACAAAGAAAACCATTTTGGTAAAGCATATCACACCTCTAAAATGTGACATTTCAAAATAGTAACCACAACATTCTCCCACTTTCCTTGACAGGATGTTTATAAGAAGTTAAAATTTAAGTCTATTAAAATAAATTTTTAAGGGTAAAAGGGGCTGTGCAAGAGGACTTAAAAGAAAGGGTTTATAACTTAGTAGAATTAGCTATTTTGAGAAAGGGT
>CALLJI010000102.1 GCA_938091475.1 uncultured Caldimicrobium sp.
GTAATTTTTAGCAAAAAAATCTATCAGTACAAAAAGCCCAGGATACCAATAGGTCATAGTACAAGTTAACATCACAGCTTTAAATTTGAGGGCGGAGATCTCTTTTATAAAAATCCCATAGGGAAGACCGTAGCGATGAAATTTTCTTGGGATCTCCTTAAAAAACACAGGCTTTGGCACAATTTCTTTGTAAAAATGCCCTGTTCCGTAGGCCTTTCTTTTGGGTTTTTTAGGAAGATCAGGATGAAAAGGGTCAAGAAGATCTAAATAATAAACTCTATAACCCTCTCTTCGCAAAATCCCAGCTAATTTGAGAAGACCATAGGGCTTTAACCAAAAATCGTAAGCTGAAAAATCGTAAATCCATGGATTGATCAAGAGAAAATCAAATTCTCTCTCTATATCTTCCATAAATTTAGGTTTCTTAGTAATCTAAGACCAAATCTCTGATGCTCTTGTCTAAACTTTTCTCTATTTTTTGATATAAATCTTTGAAGGCTTCATCTCTCTGAAAAAGATAAGTTTCAAGTAAAATTTTTAAATCCTCTTGTTGCATAAATTCTGATATTTTTATCTTTTCTGGAGGAATTTTAAAAAAAATCTCTTCATCCTTTACCTTGATGTAGCCTCGTTTTATAAGTTCACTTATTCCATAAATTATGCTCTCTTCCTCGTAAGGGAGTTCCCTTTCTATATCTCTAAGGCTTGTATTTTTCCCTGCATAAAACCTTTCTGCAATGAAAGCTAATAGTAAAATTAATCCAGCTGGATAGGAAAGGGGAACAATCTTTTTTCTAAAAAGGTTTTTCTCTAAGGCATAGGTTATTTCTGCACCTATGAGAAAAATCAGCCAGTTAAAAAAGAGAAAAAGCAAAAAGATAGGAATCACTGAGAGACTGCCATATAACTTAGAGTAAGCCACAGCCTTTTTGACATACAAACCAAATAAAAAAGAAAAGAGATACCACAGGAGGGTGGAAAAAAATGCCCCCTTTATGGCGGCTAATTTGCTTACTCTCCTTGCGGGAAAATAAATATACATAAGATAAAAAAAGAAGAGAAGAAAGGAAAAATATATAAAGTTTTTATAGATAAAAGAGTCCTTCAAAGAGGTTTGCAATAAAAGTGGGAGAAAAAAAATAAAAGGAGCAAAAGTTAAAACTATCCAATAAAAGAGCACTCTCTCCTTTAGGGATCTCCTTTTAAAACTCAAGAAAATATTATTTAAAACCTCTTCTAACTGAAAAAGGATGCCTAAACTCATTAAGAAATAAAAGAGCAAACTAAATTTGCCCAAAGGAAAGGTTTTTAGATTATTTATAATTTTGACGATCTGTTCCATTACGGTAATAAGGGCATCTGCGGTTAGATAATTTGAAAAAAACACAAAACTCTGTTGAATAAGTTTATCCTCGTTTAGAAAGCTTCGGCTGAGAGAAACAAGAAGCCCTAAAATAGGAATAAGGGTTAGGAGAGTGTTATAAGTTAAGCCTTGAGCATAGAGTAAAAGATGATCCTTTTGGGCCTTTTGAAGAAGAAACTGAAAAAATTTGCCCAAAGTTTTAATTCCTTGCCTTTGCATACTATATGATTATACCTTTTATAGGCTTTTTTAAAATACTTTAGTTCTATGTATCCCTAATCAAAACAAATATGGGCAGGGCAGAGCTGAGCCCTTATTGTTTTTGAAATTTTCTCTTGGTCAATTCGTGAATCGCCCTTCCCATTGAACCCCATTTTGGGCAGGGAGAAGCCCTGCCCCTACTTGGGCACGGCGGTGCCGTACCCCTACAATTTAATTATTTGGGGCGATTCGTGAATCGCCTCTACAGAGAGAAGGATTTTGTAGGAGTAAATCACGCTTTGCCCGAAGAATACAAAAATGTTGTAGGGGAAAAGCATGCTGTGCCCAAGAATTCAAAAAAACTGTAGGGGCAACTTTTGCAGTTGCCCGATTAGGGCACAGTATGTCATGTCTCTAAAAATTTTTGAAATCCTTGGGCAGGGAAAAGTCCTGACCCTACAAATTTGGGGGCAATTCTTGAATTGCCCCTATAAGTGAAATCTTTGAGCATGACGCTGCCGTGTCCCTACAAACAAAACCCCTTGGGCATGGCATACCGCACCCCCTATGTGACATTTCAAAATAGTAACTACAAAATTAAAATAATGTGTTGAAATTCTTGATAGGAATGTTAAATATTATAAAAAAACAAATAAGCGGGAGTGGCGGAATGGTAGACGCTTCGGACTTAGGATCCGATGGGGATTTCCCCGTGGGGGTTCAAGTCCCCCCTCCCGCACATTGTCAACATTTTTAAATGAATTGAACTATTAAATAAGATCACTTGTAGGGGCTCAGCAGGCTGGGCCCTAAAATGGACTAAATTTGTAGGGGCAAATCACGATTTGCCCAGAGAATATAAAATCTGTAGGGGCAGCCCTTGCGGCTGCCCATTCTGGGCACGGCAGTGCGGAGCCCCTACAAAAAAATCATTCTGGGCAGGGGCAAGCCCTGCCCCTACATTTAAATCTTTGGGCACGATATGTCGTGCCCCTACCATTAAACCCCTTTGGGTGATTCGAGAATTGCCCCTCCCTTTTTAAAAAAGTTTTTTACTATGTGACATTTCAAAATCGGAATTAATTGTGACCATTTAAAATAGTAAACACAAAAGCCCTGATAAGACTTGGAAAAATTCAAAATTCCTCTAATATTTGAAAATCAAGATCTAAGTTGGAGGAAGTTAGATGCTCTTTTTTCTTGCCCATGGTTGCCCAAATTGTGG
>CALLJI010000103.1 GCA_938091475.1 uncultured Caldimicrobium sp.
TCTCTTAGTCCTGGAAAATGTTTAAGACAAGTTTTAACCCCTAACCTTCTGTGAATCTCTATAAATTTTTCTGCTAAAGCGACAACCTTTATAGGGTCTCTGCCAAAGGTTCTATGTTTTAAAAAGTCTTCCGCTTCTTCACCAGCTAAATCTACCACAGGGGCAAGATTTAAATTTAACTTACTCTCAACCAGGGATTGAGCAATTTTCCGAGCCCATACCTCAAAATTTGAAAATCCCTTCTTTTCTGCTTCTTCTGCTATCTCCAAAGGAGCTGCATAATCTCCTGTGATTCTTACAACCCTTCCTCCTTCTTGATCAACCCCTAATAGTTTAAGAGATTTAAGCGTATTTTTGAGTTTGCCTAAGTAATCCTCAAAGTCCTCTTCAAAATGCCTCTTAAAAAAGAGAAAATTTTCAAAGAAAAACTCTTTATAAAAAGCAAGCTCCTCTTGAAAGAGTAGATCGGGTTTTACTAAAAAAAGTTTCCCTAGGAACTTAAACATTGATTTTGTTTTTCCTATCGGTTCACTTTGAGAAATATTCTTTAAAAAGGGCAAGGGTATACTCAATATCCTCGAAGGTGGTATACTTACCCAAGGAAAAGCGGATAGTGCCTTGAGCTATCTCTTCTGGAACTTTTAGGGCAAAAAGGGTATGGGAGCCTTTTCTATCGTGGCAAGCTGAACCAGTTGAGGCACAAATCTGTGGTAGTGCCTCTAAGATTTCCCATCCCCTTTGTCCAACAAAGGAAACCGTAAGGGTGTTAGGCAGAATCTTCTCTGGAATGCCATAACGATAGAGCTTAGGATAGATTTCCTTTAGCCCATCATAAAGCTTTTCTCTCAAATAGAGGAGCCGTTGTCTCTCCCCCTCTAAATTTTTAATGGCTATTTCACAGGCCTTTGACAAGGCTAAAATAGAAGGAAGGGGTTCAGTACCAGCCCTAAGACCTCCTTCTTGTCCTCCCCCCAAAAAAAGAGGCTCAAGCTTTATTCCTTTCTTAACAATTAAAGCACCTATTCCTTTAAGAGCATATACTTTATGACCAGCTAAGGAGAGAAGATCAACACCTAAGTCTTCAAAATTTACTTCTATTTTACCTACTGCCTGACAAGCATCAGTATGCACAAGGATTTCTCTTTCCTTACAAATTCTAACTATTTCTCTAATATCCTGAATAGTTCCTATTTCGTTATTCGCAAGCATTATAGAAACTAACTTAGTATGGGGCTTTAATCTTTTTTTGACCTCATCTGGATCTACATAACCCTCTGGAGAGACAAATACAAAATCCACTTCATAGCCCTTCTCTAAAAGTTTAGTTGCAGGAAGCAATACAGAGGGATGTTCAAAAGCAGATACCAATAAATGTGCCCTTTGAAATTGAGT
Source organism: uncultured Caldimicrobium sp. (assembly GCA_938091475.1). Taxonomy (GTDB): domain Bacteria; phylum Desulfobacterota; class Thermodesulfobacteria; order Thermodesulfobacteriales; family Thermodesulfobacteriaceae; genus Caldimicrobium. The sequence goes on from CALLJI010000103.1 coordinate 1,393, forward strand.
TATCACCCCATATAGGGCAATATGATTAGACTCTGTGCCACCAGAAGTAAAGATTATCTCTCCTGATTTTACAGAAAGAATTTCAGCCAGCTTTCCCCTTGCCTCCTCTAAGGCAGAACGAGCCTTTTTCCCTTTAGAATGCGCTGAGCTTGGATTTCCAAACTCTTCATAAGCATAATAGGAAAATACCTCTAACACCTCTGGCAAAACAGGAGTGGTAGCATTATAATCTAAATAGACACACTTCTCTTTCCGCATCCTTTTTAAATTATAACTTTCTTTAATAATATTTCAAAGTTTCTTGAGGACTGTTTCAAAAATTGTAGGAGTATTGCACACTGTGCCCCCAAGAATCAGAGAGGTGTAGAGGTAATTCACGAATTGCCCCGGAAATTGAAAAATTTGTAGGGGCTCGTCTTGCTGTGCACAAAAAAATTCAAAAAGGTAGGGGAATTCACGAATTGCCCCGATTTATGTGGAGATCATAATTTGTCCAAGAAATAGAAAAATTTGTAGGGGCTCAGCATGCTGAGCCCAAAAAATCTGTAGGGGCAGCCCTTGCGGGTGCTCAAATGTGGTTTTAAAAACCCTTTGGGCAGGGGCAAGCCCTGCCCCTACAACTAAACCCTTTTGGGCACGGCGGTGCCGTGCCCCTACACATACTTTTGGGCGATTCGTGAATCGCCCCTACATAAAACCTATTGGGCACGACTTGTCGTGCCCCTACAAAATATTGGGCAGGGGCAAGCCCTGCCCCCCACAAAATTGGGACAATTCAAGAGTCATCCCACATTTTTAAAAACAAAAATTCCATTACTTGTTCTTTGGCTAACCTATCCTATAATTAGATCCTATGAAAAGCTATTTAGATCTTTTAAAACTTTTACCTAAGAGTAACTGTGGAGAATGTGGATTCCAAAGTTGTCTCCTCTTTGCTTTAAAGGTGTTTAATAATGAAGTTTCCCCTGAAAAATGTCCTTATTTGCCTTTAGAGAACATACCCCAGGAATTTTCAGGAAAAGGGCTAACTTTTAATCAGCACTTAGATAATTTAAATCTTAGGGAAATTTTCAGAAATCTAAATGATTTCCCAGAGCGAGCAAGAAATCTTGGATGTTTTATTAACTCAGAGCAAAGAATAGTCCAATTGCCTTATCTTGATCTCAAAATCCAAATCTTCTACGAGGAGAGGGGAAATCCTCAAGCTCTTAAAACTTTATCAGGAGAACTTCCGGATCCAAGGGATGAAATTTTAATTTGTAATTATTTTATATTTAATGGTAAAATACCCCTTAGTGGCCAATTTGTAGGATTAGAAACATTTTCTCACTGCACAAGCAAATTAAAAACCCTCTCTAGATATGCTGAAGAACCCTTAGCAGAAATTTTGTCAGACCATAGTCTAAATATAGAAAAAGGCCTGAGTGCTTTTGAGGTGAATGAGTTTACCCAATCCTCTTCAGGCATCTCCTTTCTTATAAAGGTCTTACCCAAAATTTTTCTTAAAGTTCATTTTTGGTATGGAGAGGAGGAAGAAAATCTACCTCCCAGCTGTAAAATCCTCTATGACAGAGAGGCACTATCTTACTTAGATCTTGAATGCTTAGTTTTTTGTGCAGAAAGATTCGTAGAAAGATTAAGAGAGAAATTCATTTAATTACTCCCTATGGTAGGGATGCCCTTTTATTATACTTATGCCTCTATATAAGGCTTCTGCTAAAAGCAAAAGAGCTATTTCATGATTTAAAGTAAAATCAGAAAGTTTTAAGAGAAAGTTAGCTTTCTCTTTCAGCTCTAAAGCTATACCATCAGGACCTCCTATTAGAAAAACTATTTTTTTATTATTCTCTATCACCTTTTTTAAAAATTCTGCCCATTTCTTAGTAGTTAACGCTTTTCCTCTTTCATCTAAAATGATTAAATAGGCTTCCTTTGGAATTAATTTAGAAAAAATTTTAGCTTCTTCCTTTAGCCTATTTTGAGGATCACAAGAGGAAGAAAGTTTAATTTTTGGTAAAAGAAGTTCAATTTTTATCCCAGGCTTAGCAAGCTCTAAAAAATATCTAAGCCCCTCTTTCACAAAGGAATATTTTAATGGACCCGGAGAAACTAAATAAATCAATCTTTAAAACCGTGCCTTTATTTAAATTCCTCGCTTAATTCTCTACTTCTTTCCCAAGCCCTTTTAATTGCCTTTATTACTATCCCTGGCATTCCCTTTTCATAAAAGACTCCCAAGGCAGAAATGGTTGTACCTGCCGGTGAAGTAACCATAGCCTTTATTTGATAAGGATCCTTCTTGGTTTCTTCCATCATTTTGAGTGTGCCTTCAAGGGTAGCCAAGACTAATTTTTCTGCAATTTCTCTGGGAAGACCACAGTAAACTCCAGCATCTATCATAGCCTCAATAAATAAAGCAACATAAGCTGGGCCACTTCCTGAGAGGGCTGTTACCGCATCCATATATTCCTCTTTAACTACTATGACCTCCCCGATAGCTTGAAAAATCTCTTCAGCTAACTTCAGATGGGCTGAACTTGCATATTTGCCTTTAGCTATGGCACTAATACTTTTGTGCACCAAGGCA
>CALLJI010000104.1 GCA_938091475.1 uncultured Caldimicrobium sp.
ATTTGGGGGTCAGAGGAGGTCTTGTGCTGGCAGTAGGAGATGATCCTGGGGCTTATTCCTCTCAAAATGAACAGGATTCTCGCTTTTTTGCAGCCTTTGCTAAAATTCCCTGTTTAGAACCTTATGATGTAGAAAGTGCCAGGGTATACACAAAACTTGCCTTTGAAATTTCTGAAAAACTCTCCTTACCTGTTATGGTCAGGAGTCAAACCAGGCTTCTTCATTGTTATGGCCCTCTCACTTTAGAACCTCCCCTTCCCCAAAAAGAAATTAATCTTTTAAAAGATCCCCTTCATCTGATAGCCATACCTCGCCATGTCATTCCTCTACACAAAGAACTAAATGCCAAAGAAGCCAAAATCAAAGAACTTATAAATAACTATCCTTTCAATGAAATCATTCCGGGTAAGGGAAAAGTTGGTATTATAGCTTGTGGACTTGCTTATACCTATGCCCTGGAATTGGGAATGGAACTTCCCATTCTTAAAGTTACAGCCTATCCAGTAGATGAGGAGCTTTTACTCACTTTTCTTAAGGATTTAGAGGAAGTTATCGTAGTTGAAGAGGGCTATCCCTTTATAGAGAAGCAGATAAAATGTTACCACTCCCGAGTAAGGGGAAAACTCTCTGGAGATCTTCCTAAGGAAGGGGAGCTTGGGCCAAACCCCTTACTTAAGCTTTTTGGAAAAGAGCCTGCCACTTTCCCCGAAAATGTTCCCCCAAGGCCACCTACTCTCTGCCCTGGTTGCCCCCACCGAGAGTTCTTCAAAGCCCTCCTTGAAGCAGGTCCCACCTTTGTTGCAGGTGATATTGGGTGTTACACTCTCGGAGCCCTTCCTCCTCTTAATGCCTTAGATACTTGTCTTTGTATGGGAGCAAGCATTAGTAAAGCCATAGGAATAGCTAAGCAAGGAGTTAAGAGAGTAGCTGCTGTCATTGGTGATTCCACCTTTTGGCATACTGGTATTCCAGCCCTAATTAATGCAGTTTATAACAAAGCTAACCTCTTGGTGTGCATTTTAGATAATGCAGTAGTGGCAATGACAGGGCATCAACCTACCCCTCATTTGGGCATAACTGCTAAAGGAGAGAAGACAAAAGTCCTAAGCCTTGTAGAAATTTGCAAGGCTTGCGGAGTGGACTCTGTAGTTGAAATAGATCCCTTTAAAAAAGAAGAGTTAATTTCTGCATTAAAAGCTGGTCTTGAAAGAGAAGGGGTACATATTGTAATTTCAAAACGCCCCTGTGTATTAATCGCAGGGAAACTGAAAAAAGTTTAGAGATTTTCTAAGGTTTTGCTATCAAGGAGTTTTACCCCTGCCTCTTTTAGAAGATCAATAGTTTTATCCAAATTGTTTGTTCTTATCACCACTAAAGCTTCTTCTCCACTCTTTTCCACAAAGGCGTAAACATATTCTACATTGATATCCTTTTCATATAAGATTTTCAGAATCTCGGCTAAGCCACCTGGTCTATCCTTCACAGCCACCCCTATCACATTAGTAATCTTGGCTGTAAATCCAGCCTCATCAAGTACCCGCTTTGCCTCTTCAGGATTATTGACTATCATTCTCAGGATACCGAAATCAGAGGTGTCTGCAATGGATAAGGCGCGAATATTAATATTGGCTTGAGCCAAAGTGTTTAAAACCTCGTATAAACGCCCTTTTTTGTTTTCTAAAAACACAGAGAGTTGTTTTATCTTCATCCTTCTCACCCCCTCTTTTCTTTATGCTAAACCCCTTTTGTCAATCACTCTTTTGGCTTTTCCTTCACTTCTTGGCAAGCTCTTAGGTTCAACTAAGGTCACCTTAATCCTGATTCCTATGGTTTCTTCTAAGTGCTTTTCCAGTTTTCTCCTGAGATTTTCAATTTCCTTTACCTCATCTGAAAAGGTTTCTTTAGACATTTCTACTTGCACTTCAATTTCATCCAAATGGTGTGGTCTGGTAAGTATGATTTGATAATGTGGCTCTACTCCTTGCACTTCAAGGAGGGCTTTTTCAATTTGATAGGGAAAGAGCATAACTCCTCTGACTTTGATCATATCATCACTTCTTCCTCGAATTCTTTCAATTCTTAGGGCTATTCTTCCGCAGGAGCACATCCCTGGCTTAAAAGCTGTAATATCTCTTGTTCTAAAGCGAAGCATAGGAACTCCTTCTTTGGTCAGGGTTGTGAAAACCAGTTCTCCTTCTTCTCCTTCAGGGAGTGGTTCCCCAGTTTCAGGATCAATAATTTCTGGGTAAAAATGGTCTTCCCAGATGTGTAAACCATCTTGTGCCATACATTCATGGGCAACACCTGGCCCGATAATTTCTGTAAGCCCATATACATTATGAGCTTGCAAACCAAATCTATTTTCAATCTCTTTCCTCATCTCCTCTGTCCACATCTCTGCACCAAAACTTCCAGCCCTAAGTTTCAACTTTGAGGGATCAATACCCATTTCATCCCTGGCATACTCAGCTAAATATAGGGCATAAGAGGGAGTGCAGCAAAGCACCGTTGTACCAAAATCCTTCATAAGTTCGATTTGTCTTCTCGTATTGCCTGCTGAGGCAGGCACAATGGTAGCTCCTATGGCTAATGCACCGTAGTGAAAACCTAAACCACCCGTAAAAAGCCCATATCCATAGGCAATCTGAATTATGTCTTCCCTGGTGACACCTATAGCTACTAAGGAGCGAGCCATAACCTCTTTCCAAACCTCTATATCCCTTAAAGTATAACCCATTACTACAGGTTTCCCGGTGGTTCCACTTGAAGAGTGTATTTCAACTATTTCTGACAAATCACGAGCAAACATTCCAAAAGGATAAACTTCCCTTAAATCGGCTTTACTGGTAAAGGGTATATATCTTATATCCTCAAGCTTTTGGATATCCTCAGGCTTTATGCCCTTTTCATCAAATCTTTTCCGATAAAAGGGCACCCTCTCATAGGCATACTTAACTATCTTTTTTAATCTCTCCAATTGAAGCTCTCTTAATTTCTCCCTGGGCATCGTTTCTACTTCTTTATTCCAATACATATCTAAAACCTCCCTCTCTATAAAATTTATTCTTTTATAAATTCTGAGGGTTTGAGAAAATTAACCTTCTCATCTTTTAGGGCTTCCCAAGCCCTTTCCAAATCTTCCACCTCAAAAACGAAGTAGGCTTTTTTTCTGGTTTCTGCCACATAAACTAAGGCACTTTCAATATTGATTCCCTTTGAACTGATGATTTTTACTACTTCGTGTAAACCACCAGGACGATCCTTCAACTCAATACCCAGAGCAGGCAAGAGGGCTACAGTAAAACCACCCTCTTTGAATTTTTCATAAGCAAGTTTGGGTTTATCCACCAAGAATTTGATCACCCCAAAATCTTTCACACTAACAATAGAAAAACCCAGGATATTTATATCATTTTTAGCTAAGACCTCCGTTATTTTTTCCAATTTACCTGGTTTATTTTCAGCAAAGATACTCAAGATTTCCACACAAATCATTTTTATCTTTCACCCCCTTTAAAGTGTGCGCCTATCAATCACTCGTTTGGCTTTTCCTTCACTCACAGGTAAAGTGCCTGGTTCAACAAGCTCAACCTTAGGTCTTACTTGAATAACTGCTTTTAATTTCTCTGTAATTTCGTCCCTGAGTTTAAGTAATCGCTCAATTCTGCCATCAAAAAAGTCTCTATCAATTTCTACTTTAACGATCATTTCATCCAATCCTTCAAGGATGATTTGATAATTTTGAGCCACCCCTTTAATACCCATAAGCACAGCTTCAATTTGTTGAGGGAATATATTCACCCCTCTTACTATAAACATATCATCTGCTCTACCGATAATTCTTGCAATTTTAATATGAGTTCTTCCGCAAGGGCACGGCTCTTCAAAAGCATAGGTTAAGTCTCTGGTGCGATAACGAATGAGGGGCATAGCAGTTCTATTGAGGGTGGTTAATACCAGTTCCCCTACTTCTCCAGGTTTAACTGGCATACCCGTCTTTGGATCAATGATTTCCGCTATAAAGGCATCCTCCCAAAGGTGAAGCCCCTTTTTGAACTGACATTCAAAGGCTACTCCTGGACCACCCATCTCTGACAATCCGTAACAATTATATACATCTACCTTTAACATCTCCTCAATCTTTCTTCGGGTCTCTTCAGAATAGGGCTCTGCTCCCAGATAGGCTCTCTTAAGCTTAATGTCTACTCCCGGCTTTAATCCCTTTCCCTGGATCACCGTGGCCACATAGAGGGCATAACTTGGGGTCATATGGACACAAGTTGTGCCAAAGGTTCTCATAAGCTCAATTTGTCTCTCTGTATTGCCTGGACCAGCTGGAATTACAAGCATTCCCAAAAGCTCAGCCCCATAATGCATAACCAGGGCACCTGTAAAAAGCCCATAGGTCATTGAATTTTGCAAAATATCTTGACTGGTTGACCCAGTCATCACAAGAGCCCTTGCAATTAGCTCTGCCTGAGCCCAGATGTCCTTTTTACTAAAAAAAATTGCCTTGGGTTTTCCCGTGGTGCCACTTGAAGTGTGCAGGCGAACTACTTTCTCTAAAGGCTCTGCTAAAAGACCAAAGGGATAATCTACAAAGAGATCCTCCTTTGTAGTAAAAGGCAACTCTTTCAGATCAGAAAGGGTCTTAATTTTAGATAAGTTTATGCCAGCTTCCTTTAGCTTCTCTCGGTAAAAGGGAACCTTTTGATAAACCCTCCTTAGAACTGTCTTTAGTTTTTTAAACTGAAGAACTCTTAATTCAGAGGGCGAAAGCTTTTCAATTTTGGGATTGAAAAACCTTGTTTCCAAGAGCTCTACCCTCCTCAAAGGCTCTTAAGTTCACCTCAAGCATCTGCTTGGGAAGAAAATTCTCCAAAACCTCTTTCCATATCTCTTCAGGAAAGGGAAGTTGAGGAGAAATTATCCCAAGTAAATAAACATTTTCTACTTTACTTGAGCCTAAATTTTTTGCTGCTTCAGATGCCTCAACTTCAATCACTCTGTACCCTTTCTTGCGCAAAATCTCAGGTATGTCCTTGGGATACTGGGATGGATCAAGATGTGCCGGAGGAATTTGTTTTTTATTTAAAACAATTGTGCCCTTAGGTTTTAACAAATGCAGATATCTCAAAGCTTCCATTTCCTCTAAAGCTAACATTAGATCTCCTTCTCCATCTGGGACAATAGGAGAATGAACTTTTTCACCAAAACGAATAAAACCAAACACTGTACCTCCTCTTTGAGCCATCCCATGAATTTCACTCTCCTTTACATCATATCCACTTTTAAAAGCACACCAAGCAAGAATTCTGCTTGCACTCACAATCCCTTGCCCACCTGTGCCCACTAATATCACATTCATACCCCTCTTTTCCATCTCCATCTCCCCAGAGAATTTTTTAGATAAGTTATCATAATTTAAAGATTAGACAAGTTTTTATAGGGCAGGGCTTGTTTCTGCCTATCTGTTTGTAGGGGCACGGCATGCCGTGCCCAAAGAGGTTTTATAACCCATTTTGGGCAGCCGCCAGGGCTGCCCCTACATTTTGGGCGCCCGCAAGGGGTGCCCCTACAAGATTTTTGATCAAATTATTGTAGGGGCTGGGCTTGCCCCAGTCCAAATTGTGTTGTAGGGGCACGACATGTCGTGCCCAAGAAGTTTTTTCTTATGAGCACGGCACCGCCGTGCCCAAAAAGGTTTAAAATCTGTAGGGGCGGTTCACGAACCGCCCACAAAAATTCGTAGGGGCACGGCATGCTGTGCCCAAAGAGGTTTTACCTGTAGGGGCTGGGCTTGCCCCTGCCTATCTTCTGCGCGTGCTCCGCACATCCGTGCCCTTTTATTTTTCAAAAAAATTATAAATTATGTACAGAATAACCTAATTGCAGCGAACCCCCTTTTTGAGAAAATTTCGTCTAAGCCCTATCATTTCTTGCTTTGAAGGAAATTTTTGGGTTTTTTAAAGGGGGAAATCGGAGGTTCGCTGCAAAAAACCCCCTTTTCAGGCTCTTGACAAAATCCCGAAAGTGTGTAAAATTCTATTTTAGAAGGAAATTTAAAAGTATGGGTTGTATCTGAACCATGTGGGATTGAAAGTAAGAGCGGTAAAAGTTAGCATAATCAGAAGGAGCTGTTGTATCTGAACCATGTGGGATTGAAAGAAAAAAACATTCGTAGTTTTTGTAAATATCAGTAAAAGTTGTATCTGAACCATGTGGGATTGAAAGAGCTTGGATGGCTTTTTAGCAAAGAGAAGAGAAGCACCTGTTGTATCTGAACCATGTGGGATTGAAAGGATACTACTACGTAGTAAATCATTCTTTATTATCTTGTTGTATCTGAACCATGTGGGATTGAAAGATAACCAGGGAGAGTTTAAAATTTCACTTGCCCCTTGTTGTATCTGAACCATGTGGGATTGAAAGTTTAGAGGTTTTAATTTGGTTCATTTGGTTCATTTGGTTGTATCTGAACCATGTGGGATTGAAAGGATTGAGTTTAGGGAGGACTTTTAGTGCGTCTCCATGTTGTATCTGAACCATGTGGGATTGAAAGGAATGTACATTGTTTATTTAAATAGTTGTAAAAATTGTTGTATCTGA
>CALLJI010000105.1 GCA_938091475.1 uncultured Caldimicrobium sp.
TTAAAAGAATTCCTCTAATAGATCCTCTACTGACTTTTCTTCAAGGCCTTTAATAGGAATAAATTCTGTTTGCTGTAGGCTAATTTCAGCATAAAAGGAATTTCCAGAAGATGTACGAAAGCTTATCTTTCTTGCTTGAGAGGTATTTAGGAAGGAATCAACATACATCGTGATGGTATTTGATATAGGGATGGCTCTTGGCTGATTATTCCTTGCTATTAAGCCATATTTAGCTTCAACTTTTTTACGAAAGTTTCCTATAATCTGATTTACCATTTCGCCCACAAAGTTGATTACTTCATCTGAGTAGGGATCTTTGGCGATTTCCTCTTCTGGAAGCCCCATAAATTGCATAGCCTGTGAGTAAAGCTCAAAGGAAGCCTCTTTGGTAAAATTCATGCATAAGAGACCGTTATAGTCCCCTGTAAACTCAACAAAAGCTGCTAAATCGGGACGAAGAGAAACAAAATTTATTCTCTGTAGGGTAGGAGCGTATTTTACCTCCTTGCCAGTAATATTCTGAAACACCTCTTTGGTTGTGTCAGCTAAAATTTCTGAAAGTTCATTAATCGTACTTTTCTTTCTTTCAGCCATAGTTCCTCTTCTTTATTTTTCTAAATTTCCAAAGGAGGTAAATGAGGCAAGATAAGCTAATTTAACGGTAACTCCAGAAGGCCCATTTCTTTGCTTGCCGATAATGATTTCGGCTAATCCCTTTTCAGGGCTCTCTTTATTATAGACTTCATCTCGATAAATGAATAAAATCACATCAGCATCCTGTTCCAAAGCTCCAGATTCTCTTAAGTCCGCAAGTTGAGGCCTCTTGTCTATACGTTCTTCTACTTTTCTATTTAATTGGGATAGAGCAAGCACCGGGACATTTAATTCCTTAGCCAAAGTTTTTAACCCTGCAGAAATTTCTGAAATTTCTTGTTCTCTTCTTTCTTTCCTCTCAAGACTCTTCATAAGCTGTAAGTAGTCAATAACAATAAGTCCCAAGGGGATCTCTTTCATAACCTTTCTTGCCTTGGCTTTTACTTCTAAAATATTGATTCCAGAAGTATCATCTATGTAAATGGGAAGCTCAGAAAGGGTACTGGCAGCAGAGATAATTCTTTGCCAATCAGTTGGCTCTAAGGAGCCTGTCCTAAATTTCTGAAAGTTTACTCGTCCCTCTGCGCAGAGCATACGGGAGACTAACTGTTCTTTACTCATCTCTAAGGAAAAAATGGCAGCTCCCAATTTAGTTTGCTTGCAGGCGTTTCTAACAATATCCAAGGCTAAAGCAGTTTTTCCCATTCCAGGACGGGCTGCCAAAATGATGAGATCTCCCCTTTGAAGCCCAGCAGTATATCTATCCAATTCTTGAAAACCAGTGGGAATTCCAGTAATTAAGTCTCCTTTTCCGTAGAGAACTTCTAAATGTTTTATGGTATCCTTAATTATTTCTTTAACTGGGGCGAAGGTTTCCTTTTTGCCAAAAAAAGCTAATTCAAAAAGGGCACTTTCGGCATAATTAAGAAGTTCGGAAGAATCGGCTTGATCATAATAACAACGGTAGATAAGTTCTTGACTTATTCTAATTATCTCTCTAAGGATACTTTTTTCCTTTATAATCTTTGCGTAGTGGACTAAATGGGCTGAAGTAGGTAAGAGGGCGACTAATTCAGCAAGATAAGTTGCCCCACCTATTTGTTCAAGTTTCCCAAGTTTTTCCAGCTCATTATAAAGTGTTACAATATCAATGGGTTCATCTTTTTCGAAGAGATTTAGAATGGCTTGATAAATGTATCTATGAGAGGGGTAATAAAAATCCTCTACTTTGAGGAAATCAATTACTTTAACTAAGGAATTAGGATCTATGAGAATGCTTGCAAGACAAAACTTTTCAGCTTGTATATCCTGAGGCGGAAGTAGTTCAGCTGGTAAATTTTGGGGTGTTACCTTTAAAGCGCCATCTTTTAGGCGTCCCTTTTTCGCCATCTACTTTTCTTCTATAATTTCCACTTTTATAGGAATGATTACTTCTGGAGCAAGTTTTATATTTACTTCATATGTGCCAACCATTTTGATAGGCTCTTCAAGGTGGATTTGTTTTTTGTCAATTTCCATCCCCTTTTCTTGCAAAGCTTTAGCGATGTCTATAGCAGAGACAGATCCATAAAGCCTTCCCTCTTCAACTACTTTTCTATATAAGGTGATTGAATAGCCTTGTAATTTTTCTGCTAAGCTTTGGGCTTTTTTTCTTTCCCTTTCAGCTTTAGCCAGAGCAATTTTTCTTTCTCTTTCAAGGGCTTCAATGGATTTTTGATTGGCAAGGATAGCTAATCCCTTTGGTAGAAGATAATTTCTGGCAAATCCGTCCTTTACATTAATAACATCTCCAGCTTTTCCAAGATTGGGAAGATCTTTTTTTAAGATTACCTTCATTGAGGACCCTCCTATTCAATTTCAATATCAGTCACATAGGGTAATAAAGCCATAACACGCGCCATTTTAATAGCCTTAGTAAGCCTTCTTTGATGGTAAGCACAGTTACCTGTTTGTCTCCGATGAAGAATCATCCCCTTTTCATTAATAAATCCCTTTAAAAGCTCAGGATTTTTGTAGTCAATAACTAAACTCGGATCTGCACAGAATCTGCAGATTTTTTTTCTTGGAAATACTCTCTTTTTCACTGTAATATTATTTTCCATTTTGAAGCCTCCTTAGTTCTGATTTTCTGGTTTATATGAGTCATCTAATTTAACGATAATAAATCTAAGTATTCTTTCATCTATACGAAAGAAATTTTCTAACTCTATAGGCAGATCAGCTTTACCATAAAATTCCAATAGGATATAATATCCCTTTTTCTTTTTTTGGATAGGATAGGCTAATTTGCGTGTGCCCCACTCATCTAATTTTAATATGCCACCACCTTTACTTTGAACAATTTGATTAATTCTCTCTAAAACTTGGGGTTTTTCTTCAAGGCGTTCAGGATGAAGAATAAAAAGAGTTTCCCACTTACGTATACGATCAACCTTTGGGATCTCAAACATAACTACTACCTCCTTATGGTCTTTTTGGCCCCTTGTATTTACAAGGAGCAAGGAGAATCAAATGGGCGGTGGAGGATTTGAACCTCCGACATCCACCGTGTGAGGATGGCGCTCTACCCCTGAGCTAACCGCCCAGCCAATTTATGTCATATCTTAAACCATTTTATTTTTTTTTCAATAGTGGAGCTAGATAAGGGACTGGGGCAAAACTGCCCCTATGAAATTTGGGGATTAATAAAAAAAGTAGGGGCACAGCATGCTGTGCCCAAAACGGTTTTAAGGTTTGAATTGGTAGGGGTAATTCAAGAATTGCCCCAAAATCCAAAAACCTGTAGGGGCAACCCTTGCGGTTGCCCAAAAATTGGGCACGGCTTGCCGTTCCTATACAATTAAACCCCTTTGGGCGATTCGTGAATCGCCCCTACAGCTAAACCCTCAGGCAGGGGCAAGCCCTGATCACACAGTCTGAGATTTATAAAAAGTAACTTGAATATAAAAAGTAACTTGAAACTGAAATATTTTATAGTATATTCCAGCATATGCACTATTTTCTCTATCGTGAAGGCGAATTATATTGCGAAGAAGTACCTGTTAGAAAGATTGTAGAAAGGTATGGTACTCCCCTTTATGTGTATTCCGCTAAAACTATTAAAAGGCATTTTCAGGTTTTTGACTCATCCTTCAAAGAGATTGAGCACTTAACTTGTTATTCAGTCAAAGCCAATTCAAATATAGCTATTTTAGCTATGCTATGTAAAGAGGGGGCTGGAGCTGATGTGGTCTCAGGGGGAGAATTAATTAGAGCTCTTAAGGCTGGAATTTCCCCGCAAAAAATAGTCTTCTCAGGGGTTGGGAAAACTCCTGAAGAAATGCAATTAGGTTTAGAAGCGGGTATTCTCTTGTTTAATGTGGAGAGCGCAGAAGAGTTAGAGGTTCTAAGTGAAGTAGCTAAAAAGCTAAAAACAAAAGCTCCTTTTGCTATCAGAGTAAATCCTAATATCGATCCTAAAACCCATCCTTATATTTCAACGGGGCTTAAAAAAAATAAGTTTGGCATACCTGAAGAGGAAATCATTGACCTATATAAAAAGGCTAAGGATAATTCCCATCTTCAACCCATTGGTTTAGATATACATATTGGTTCTCAACTCACCCAAGTTTCCCCTTTCTTAGAGGCAGTAAAGAGACTAAAAGAGTTATGGCAAGAGCTAAACCATCTGGGATTTGAAATTAAATATCTTGATTTAGGGGGAGGTCTTGGAATTGTATATGAATCTGAGGAGCCTCCTTTACCTGAGGAATATTCTTCTGCTGTAATTAAGGAATTAAAAGATTTGCCTATCACTTTGATTTTAGAGCCAGGTAGGGTAATAGTAGGTAACGCTGGAATTTTAGTTACAAAGGTACTATACACCAAAAGTAGTAAAGAGAAAAATTTTATTATTGTTGATGCAGGGATGAATGATCTCATAAGACCAGCTTTTTATCAAGCCTATCATAAAATCATTCCTCTTGAGGATAAAAGAGATGAAGAAATAGTTGCAGATATAGTGGGACCTATTTGTGAAAGTGGAGATTTTTTAGCTAAGGAGAGAAAAATTTCCAAGGTGCAAAGAGGAGATTATTTAGCTGTTATGAGTGCAGGCGCCTATGGTTTTGTTATGAGTTCAAATTATAACTCAAGAGCAAGAGCTGCAGAGGTTTTGGTTGAGGGGGATAACTTCTTTCTTATCAGAAGAAGGGAAACTATAGAGGAGCTACTTGCTTTAGAGGTCATCCCTGATATATATCTCTAATGGTAACTTCTAAAATTCCACTTAAATACCAACTTGATTACTACGATTATTCTATACCTGAAAATCAGATAGCCTTCTATCCTTCTCAAAAGCGCACTGCAAGTAAGCTTTTAGTCATAGATAGAAAACATTCTAAATTCTATTTTCATCAGAATTTTACAGAAATAGAGAGTTATCTCAGAAGGGGAGATTTATTGGTTTTGAACGATACCAAGGTTTTTCCAGCACGATTGAAAGTATTTAAAAAAAGTGGTGGAAAGGTAGAGGTGCTTCTCTTTAAAAAACCAGAAGGAAGCTTTTTTGAAGGGACTGCCCTTTTAAAGGGAAAAAGATTAAAAACAGGAGAAGTACTTTTTTCAAGGGATAAAGAAATTGAATTAAAAATTTTAGAACCTCTGGGTGAAGGAAAATTTAGAATTGAGCTCAAATCTGAGAGAGAAAGCTTGGATAAACTTGTAGAAAAAATTGGGTTGACCCCTCTTCCGCCTTACATAAAAAGAGAGCCAGAGGAAAAAGATTTTGAGTCCTATCAAACAGTTTATGCAAAAAAGGAAGGTTCCATCGCAGCACCCACTGCTGGCTTTCATTTTGATGTTCCTCTATTAGAAAAATTAAAGGAAAAGGGAGTGATTATTACTTTTATCACCTTACACATAGGTTATGCCACCTTTGCTCCCATTAAAGTTTCTGATATAAGAGATCACAAAATAGAGCCTGAGTACATAGAGGTTTCCGAGGAGGCAGTAGAAGAGGTTAAAAGGGCATTGAAGGAAAAGAGAAGAGTAATTGCAGTTGGGACAACTGTTACACGGACCTTAGAATTTTTGGCCAGGCAAGGTTTTAAGAGTTATTCAGGCCCTTGCGATCTTTATATTTATCCCGATTTTGAATTTCAAGTAGTTTCAGCTCTTATTACCAATTTTCACCTTCCCAAATCTTCTCCTTTGCTCCTTGTTTGTGCCTTTGCAGGAAGAGATCTTATATTCAAAGCCTATGAGGAGGCCATCAAAAGAGGCTATCGCTTTTATTCCTATGGTGATGCAACTTTTGTGTTTTAATAAGCCTCCTTTTTGCTAAAGAGGTGGACTCTTATTAAAATTTTTAAATAGAGCTCTCCCGTGCAACTCAACCCCTATTGTTTCTAAGGTAAAAGCTTACTTTTAACTGCAATTAAACCCTTATGGGCACAGCGATGCGGAGCCCCTACAAATTTGGAGGCGATTCGTGAATCGTCCCTACAAGGAGTTGGATTGGTAGGGCAAATCACGGTTTGCCCAAAAAATTGAAAAATTCGTAGGGGCACAGCATGCTGTGCCCAAAACGGTTTAAAGGGTTGAATTGGTAGGGGCAATTCAAGAATTGCCCAGAAATTCCAAAACCTGTAGGGGCAGCCCTTGCGGCTGCCCAAAATTGTTTATAAACATTTGGGCAGGTGCAAGCCCAGCCCCTATGGTTTAAACCCTTTTGGGTACGGCTGTGCCGTGCCTTACGATTAAAACATTAAACCAGGGCAAAGCATACCATACCTCTTATGGGATATTTCATAATAGTAATCACAAATGCCAACTAAGCTATTTGCAAGTTTTGAATATAATGATATGAATTAATGAAAAAATTTTAAAAGGGAGTTCCTTATGTTTTTTAATTATCAAAGAAAGAGATGGGTTTTTCTCTTTAGTTTTCTATTTTTAGTGTTTTTCTTTATCAGCTGCAAAGGTTTTGAGGGTAAAAAAGTTATTAATAGGAGTGGTGAAATTGATTGCCCTGATGCCTTTGAGCCTGTGCGGGTTGTAAAAGTCCTGGATGGAGACACAGTGGTTCTTGAAAATGGAGAAAAGCTTCGCTATGCTGGAATTAATGCACTTGAATTACACACTGAGTCTGGTATTCCCGAACCTTTTGCAAAAGAAGCCTATGAGAGAAATAGGGAGCTTACCGAGGGAAAAGTGCTTTGTTTTGAAAGGGCCCTTAGGGAGAGAGATAGGTATGGTAGGCTCTTGGGAGATTTATATTATCCAAATGGCACTTCAGTTTCAGAAATTTTAGTCTCTGAAGGGCTTGCCTTTGTGTGTTATTATGAAGGCAGTGGAAATTATTATCAAAAATTACTACCTCTCCAAAGAAAAGCTCTTAAGGCAAGAAAAAATTTATTTTCTTATGTGGATAAACCTCAGGGGAAAATAAATTACCTTGGTAATAAAAAATCTCGGAGATTTCACCATCCAGAATGTTCATCCTCAAAAGGAATTAAAGGTAAGATTATTTTTAAGAATTTAGAAGAGGCTTTTTGGGAAGGCTATTGCCCCTCCAGAGAATGTACTTACCTTATCTTTCCCCATTAAGTATGTTTCTGTGGTAACTATTTTAAAATATCATAGTTAATTACTCTATTGAAATGTCCCATCAGGGGTTAAGTATACTCTGCCTTGGTCGAATGTTTAAATTGTAGGGGCAAATCACAAATTGCGTCAAAATGTAGGGGCTGGGCTTGCTCCAGCCCAAAGGGTCATTTTTTGTAAGGGCACGGCACGCCGTGCCCCTAAATGTGTAACCGCAAGGGTTACACCTACGATTTTTTAATGCATCTTGGTCACTGCAAGAGAGCCCTTGTAATTTTTGAAACAGACTTTCAAAAAATTGACAACTGTCAAAAAAATGATATTATTTTTTCATAATGAGCTACCTTCTTGAAACTTTTAATCCTCTTATGCAAGAGGTTTTGCAGATAGCTAAGAAGGTAGCTC
>CALLJI010000106.1 GCA_938091475.1 uncultured Caldimicrobium sp.
GAACTTGTTGCAGCAGGAATTCCCTTTGAAGTGATACCTGGTATCACTTCAGCCATAGCAGTTCCAGCTTATGCTGGCATTCCTGTGACTCATAGAAATTATACTTCAACCTTAGCTATTGTTACAGGGCATGAAGCAGAAGACAAGGAAGAAAGTAAAATAAATTTTCAAGCGCTCTCTAAACTTGGGACTCTTGTTTTCCTAATGGGGGTAAAAAATTTACCTAAAATTGTAGAAAATCTTATTAAAGAGGGGAAATCTCCTCAAACTCCCTGTGCAGTCATTCAGTGGGGTACTTTACCTAAACAGAAGACGGTAGTGGCTACTTTGGAAAATATTACGGAGGAAGTACAAAGGCAAGGGATCACAGCCCCAGCCATTATTGTAGTAGGTGAGGTGGTTAAACTTCGAGAGTCCTTTAATTGGTTTGAAAAAAAACCTTTATTTGGAAAAAGAATTTTAGTCACACGCACCCGTGAACAAGCCAGTAAGTTATCAAAAGCCCTATTAGAAAACGGGGCTGATGTCATTGAAATTCCCACTATCGAAATTAAGCCTCTTATCACTTCAGAGGTTTTGGAGACTATCAAGAATCTTTCCTCTTATGATTGGATCATCTTTACTTCAGAAAATGGCATTAAGTATTTTTTTGAAGCCCTCTATTCCCTAAGATTAGATGGTAGAATATTTGGAAAGGTGAAATTTGCAGTGATAGGACCTGCTACAGAAAAGGCGCTCCGTGATAAAGGATTTTTCGCAGATCTTCAACCTGAAAGGAATTACACACAGGAAGGATTAGCAGAGGCCTTTAAAGAGATTAATCTTACTGGCCAGAAGATATTATTAATTAGAGCGAAAAAGGCAAGGGAACACTTGCCGGAGGTCTTAAAGGAGAGAGGTGCTGAAGTTAGGATTCTACCTATTTATGAAACCCAAAGCCCTAAGGACTCCTTAGAAAAACTCAGAGATGAGGTGGATAAACTTGATGTTATTACTTTTACCAGTTCTTCAACGGTAGAGAATTTCTTTGGTTTATTGAAAGAGGGTTCTTTGACCCTTCCCTCTAATGTGATATTTGCCTCTATTGGACCTGTTACCTCAGAAACACTAAGAAAATATGGCTATAATCCGCATATAGAAGCTAAAGAATATACCATTCCAGGTTTAGTTGAGGCTTTAGTGGATTATTTCTCAGTTAAAAAGGGGTAAAGGAGATGAAGAAAGAAATTCAAAGAGCTTTAGAGATTATTAAGAGAGGTATTGTGGATCTTATTGAAGAGGAGGAGTTAATAAAAAAGTTAGAAAGATCCTATAAAGAGGGTAAACCGCTTAAAATTAAGGCTGGATTTGATCCTACAGCTCCAGATCTGCATCTTGGACATACTGTTTTATTAAGAAAACTTAAACATTTTCAGGACCTGGGGCATGAAGTGTATTTTTTGATAGGGGATTTTACTGCGATGATTGGTGATCCCACGGGAAGGTCAGAGACTCGCCCTGCCCTAACCAAGGAGCAAGTATTACAAAATGCTCAAACTTATAAAGAGCAGGTCTTTAAAATTCTTGATCCTGATAAAACTAAAGTGGTCTTCAATAGTGAATGGTTTTCGCAGATGAAAGCTGAGGATATTATTAGACTTTGTGCTAAGTATACCTTAGCAAGGATCTTAGAGAGAGACGATTTCAAAAAGCGGTTTGAAGGAGGTATTCCTATTTGTATTCATGAGTTGATTTATCCCCTCTTTCAAGCCTATGATTCTGTTGCACTCTCTGCAGATGTTGAGCTTGGTGGCACGGATCAACTTTTTAACTTACTCATTGGAAGAGATATTCAAAGAGAATATGGCTTGGAGCCTCAAGTGGTGATTACCCTTCCTTTACTGGAAGGGTTGGATGGTCAACAAAAAATGAGTAAAAGCCTCGGAAACTATGTGGGGATTATGGAACCACCTAAGGAGATGTATGGAAAACTTATGTCAATCCCAGATTTTCTTATGTGGAAATATTATGAATTACTCACCAATGTGCCTTTAGAAGAAATAAATTTAATGAGAGAGGGAGTAGAAAAGGGCACTCTACATCCCAAGGAGGCAAAAAAACAATTAGCAAGAATCATTGTCTCTCAGTATCACTCTGAAGAAGAAGCACTCAAAGCAGAAGAAGAGTTTGAGAGAGTCTTTAGTAAAAGAGAGCTTCCAGAGGAGGTAGAGACCTATGAAATATCTTCTGGAACAATTTATCTCCCCAAACTTCTAAAAGAATTAGGGATTATAAAATCAGCTTCTGAAGCAAGAAGATTAATTTCCCAAGGTGCGATTGATATCAATAAAGAGAGAGTGGTTAAGGAAGAGGTGGAGTTTAATCAAGGAGAATATATACTAAGAATAGGAAAGAAAAGATTTGTTAAATTTATAGTTAAGTAATGCCTATTTTTTCACCTCTTCAGCTCTACAAGCTGATTGATCTTGCTAAAAAAGAGCGTATTGCCCCCATTTATCTCTTTATTGGCCCCTATGAGATTATTAATGAAAAGGCTAAGGAATTATATAAGGTTCTCCTTGAAAAGGGCTGTCTTCTTGAAAAATATGACCTGAGGGAAAAAGAAGAAAAAAAGGCTTTTTTAATGCGCAGAGGTTTTCAAGAGGGACTTTTTGGAGTTAGAACTATTTTTGTGGTGACGGGGGGTGAGGAAATACCCAAAGAGAAAATAGAAGAGATTCTAAAGCCCTTTAGAGAGGGGGTTAAACTTTTCTCTTGGTTTTTTCTTTTTGAAAAAATTGACGAGAAAAATCCCCTTTATGAATTTGCCCAATCTGAAGGTGCTATCATTCCCTATAGTGCCAAAAAAAGGGAAGATCTCCTTGAGAGTGAGCTCATTCTTGAGCTTAAGGAGTATCAATTGAGTATGGACAAAAAAGTAGCCAACCTCTTCCTTAGCTTGGTGGGTGATGATTATGCTTATTTTAAAAAGGAATTAGAGAAGCTTATTTTCTATAGCTTAGAGGATAAAGTGATTACCGAAGAGGCGGTCAAAGAGGTTATAATTCCTCAAGGTGAGAAGGCTCTTTATCTCTTAGGAGATACTCTTTTTAACTTAGGTCCTGTAAAAGCTCTAAATTTAATCTTGAATCAACTTGATGCTAAAAAAGATCCTAAGGAAATTTTAGCCTATCTTTACAACTACTTCAAAAAATTATTTTTATTAGAGGAGGTTTTAAGCGATTTTCCCGAGCTCAAAGAGGAACAGAGCTACACCCTTTTTTCTAAGAAGTGGCTTGAAGTTAAAGAAAATCCTTTAAAAGAATTACCCAAAGCTTTAGTAGAGGCTCATCCCTATACCATTTTTTTAATGAAAAACCATTTAAAAAAGATTACCTCTCTTCAACCTATCATAGAGTTTCTCTTTGAGGCAGAGTGGGAGTTAAAAAGGGAATTTAAACCTCCTCAGAGGGTTTTTTCAAATTTAATTTTTAGTATCTGGTACTTAATTAAGGCAAAAGAACAAGAGAAAGGTCATAGAGAAGTCACTAATTAGATCTCCTTTATCTGCAGGATATGGTATGTTTTGCCCTGCTCGATATTTTGTAGGGGCACGGCATTGCCGTGCCCAAAGGGTTTAACCGTAGGGGCAGGGCTTGCCCCATCACATTTCTTGTAGCCTAAATTTGTAGGGGCGATTCACGAATCGCCCAAAAATTTCATTTGTAGGGGCACGACATGTCGTGCCCAAAAGGTTTTTAAAACACATTTTGGGCAGCCGCAAGGGCTGCCCCTACGAATTTTGATTTCTTGGGCTCAGCATGCTGAGCCCCTACTTGAATTTTTATATTTTATGGACGAATGTTAACCCTATATGTGCCAGATATAGTTTGTTGAGGATTACAAGAATCTATCCAGCCAACGGTAAAAGTGCACTGTCCACGTTGCGTTGGAGTCCCTGAAATAGTGGCATTAGTTGAAGTACAACTCAATGTTAAACCTCTGTCGCATTGTTCCGAACACTGAATTCTTGTTATAGGAGGTCGTCCTCCTTGCACAGTAATGGTCTGGGAAAATGGAACATTGCGTCGAGCATTAAAGATAGTCCCAGAGTCGGGATTTAGACTCATTGAAGGACAATCGCTTCCTCCACCACCTCCATCGCCACCACCGCCTCCGCCTCCATTGCCACCACCTCCATTACCACTTTGAGGTTGAGGATAGATGGTTATAGTGTATGACCTGGAGTCAGTTCTCCCACAATTATCACTTGCAGTTACTGTCAAATTATATGTTCCAGCTTGAGTTGGTGTTCCACTGATGGTCAAATTATTTCCACTT
>CALLJI010000107.1 GCA_938091475.1 uncultured Caldimicrobium sp.
TTTCCTTGTTTAGTCAGAGAAGGATTCAAAGGTAAAGTCATTGCAACAAAGCCTACTTTTCAAATAGCAAGAATTATGCTTATGGATGCAGTAAAAGTAATGAGAGAACATTATAAAACTCTATATAAAAAATCTTTAAGAAAGGGTTTAGAATTACCCCCACCTCCTCTTTATGAAGAATATGATGTATTGGAAAGTTTCAAATATTTTCAAATAGAACTTCCATACCATACTCCCTTAATTTTAAAGAAGGAGATTAAGATTACCTTAAAAGACGCAGGGCATATTTTAGGATCAGCTTTTGTCGAGATAGAGGACCTAAAGACCCATAAAAAGTTCTTATTTTCAGGGGATTTGGGAAATAAAAATAAACCCATAGTTAGAGATTTTGAATTACCTTCTTCAGATGCACACTATGTGATTATAGAAACTACTTATGCTGATAGAAATCATAAAACCTTTGAAGAATCAAAAGAAGAATTTTTAGAAGCTATTAGAGAAACCTGTAGACTTGGAGGCAATGCCCTTATTCCCACCTTTGCCTTGGAGAGGGCCCAGGAGATCCTCTTTATCCTAAGGGAATTTCATAAAGAAGGGCTCTTGCCACCCTGTTATATCTTTTTAGATAGTCCTCTTGCTATTAAAGCCACAAGAATTTTTAAAAACAATCCAGAATTTTTTGATGATGAAACCTATAAAATATTTGATAAAATGGACCCCTTTCATCTTCCAAATTTATATCTTACAGAAGACATTGAGGAATCTAAGAGCATTAATTATGTTAAATCATCAGCTATTATAATTGCCGGGAATGGCACACTAACCGGGGGGCGTATTCTTCATCATCTTAAAAATAATCTTTGGAGACCAGAATCCAGTCTTATTTTTGTGGGGTTTCAACCCAAGGGAACCTTAGGTAGAAAAATTGTAGATGGTGCCGAAAAAGTGCATCTTTTCGGAGAAGAAATTCCTGTTAGGGCTAAAGTTTATACCATAAATGGCTTTTCTTCTCATGCTGGGCAAAGGGAACTTTTGGAATGGCTTTCCCCTATTACTAATCCCGAAAAATTCTTCTTAGTTCACGGTGAAGTTGAAAAAATGGAAATTTTTAGGAATATACTTTCTAATCGGTTTTCTCTGGAAAAAATTTATCTTCCCAAGTTAGAAGAAGAAGTCGTACTTTATTAAAAATGAGACTTTCCAAATTTTTGGCTTTGTGTGGTTATGGTTCAAGGAGAAAAAATAAAGATCTTATCTTAGGTGGTAAAGTTTTAATAAATAATAGCGTAGTTACAGATCTTTCCCACAAAGTAGATCCTGAAAAGGATATAGTTATAGTAGAGGGTAAGGTAGCGAAACTGCCTCCCAAGGTTTATTATCTTTTTTATAAACCTAAAGGTTTTCTTACATCTCTTTATGATCCTCATCATCGGAAAACCATAAAGATTTTTTTAGATAAGTTGCCTTATAGGGTATTTCCTGTAGGAAGATTAGACAAAGAGAGTGAGGGACTAATTTTGCTTACAAATGACGGAGATTTGGCCAATATCTTACTCCATCCCAAATATGAAATAAAGAGAACTTATTTGGTTTGGGTGGCACCTAAAATAGATGAAAAGAATTTACATCAACTTTTAAGAGATGGTATTGAGATTGAAAATAAAAAAATTAGACCCCTTGAATTTAAACTTTTTAAAAGGGAAAGGGAGTTTTGGGTTTATTCGGTTACAGTAAAGGAGGGAGTTAAAAGAGAAGTTAGAAAAATGGTCAATTTTCTTGGGGGAAGGGTTTACAGACTTCTTAGGGTAGCTTTTGGTCCATTAAAATTGTCTCATTTAAAACCTGGAGAAATCAGACCATTGAATAATAGGGAACTTAAAGCCCTTATGGAATTAGTCTATTTTAAGAACTCTAAAATTTTAGAAACTACCTCTTCCGGAGAGCGAACATAGTAGACACCTGGAATATTTTCCCAAGTTTTTAAACCAATTACCGGTTTCCACATTTTGAGGGCTAAGGCTATTTCAGAGAGTGTTCCATAACCTCCACCTATGGAAACAACGAATTCAACGGATCTAACTAAGATTACATTTCTAGCATGTCCCATATCGGTAACAATGGGAATATCCACATAGGGATTAGCCTCTTCCGCCTTTTGACCAGGAAGGATGCCTATGGTTAGAGCTCCTGCTTCTTTTGCTCCCTTTAAGGCTGCTTCCATTACACCTCCCAGTCCCCCTGTATAAATAATTGCCCCTTCCTTTCCCAAAAGAAATCCCACCTCTTCTGCTAAATGGTAAAGGGAGCCCTCAGCTACCCCTGTACCAATTATGGCGACCCTTCTATTCTTTAAAACCATATGCACCTATCAATTTAACAAATCTTACCGGTTCTAAATTTTTAGTGTGAAGCAAACCACCTTTTTTCACTCCTTTGACAAGCATTTGAGAAAAGGCGTCTCCTACTGGTATAACAATTCTTCCCCCTTCAGCTAATTGCTCTATAAGTGGAGGAGGAATTTGGGGAGAGGCCGCAGTAACGATTATAGCATCAAAAGGAGAAGCCTCCTTCCAACCCAAACTTCCATCACCAATTTTAAAGGTAATATTTCTATAGTTTAGCTCCTGGAGAAGAATTCTTTTGGCTCTTTCTTGAAGGGTAGGGTATTTTTCAATAGTGTAAACCCAAAGGGCAATTTCTGCTAATATAGCCGTCTGATAACCAGAGCCCGTGCCAACCTCCAGCACTCTCTCTGTGCCTTTTAATTCTAAAGCCTCTGTCATTAGGGCTACAATATAAGGTTGTGAAATAGTTTGCCCTTCTCCGATGGGTAAAGGAAAATCTCCATAGGCTTGGTCCCTCAAAGCTTCCTCCACAAAGAGATGACGGGGAACCTTAAGCATAGCCTTAATTACTTTATCATCCTTAATTCCCCTCATTTTAATTTGTGTCTCTACCATTCTTTCACGAGCAGTACGATAGATATCCATTGGATTACCTTCTGGTCTTAGCAGGATTTTCTACGGTGTAATAGGTTACCTCTACTACTTTTTCGGCATCAAAGACAATTTTCAAAATTTCTGTATAGTCTTCTCCTTTATGGTCTCTTATTATGGGAAAGTTTTCCCAAAAATTTTGTACTCGGTAGTAGTAATACCATTCCTCTTTGCCATCTTGTCTCATAAAGGCTTGCACAGGGGGCCCAAGGTAGAGTAAAACTTCATTTTTAGTAGAATAGTTTGGGTTTATTAAAGCAGCCTTTGAAGAAAGATTAGGCCCAGGCTTTGTGGCACATCCATAAATTAAAAAAATCCCCATACAAAGGGCTAAAATTTTTATCATAATTTAATTAAACCATAAAATTTTGAAAAGTCAGTAGAGAATGGAGAATGTTGCAAAATGGTAAATGCTTTTCCAAAAAATGATAGCCCTGGGCTTAAGCCTTCGAGAAGTGTTTGTAGAGCCTCCTCTTGCTGTGTCCTATGAATTGGGGCGATTCACGAATCGCCCCCAAAATTGTAGGGGCTGGGCTTGCCCCTGCCCAATATTTGGTAGGGGCACGGCATAGCCGTGCCCAAAGGGTTTAATTTGTAGGGGCTGGGCTTGCCCCAGCCCAAAAGGTTTCTAATTGGGCAGCCGCAAGGGCTGCCCCTACTTGTTAAATTTTTGGGTAAAGCGTGATTTGCCCCTACAAGCAATTCTCGCAGGCTAAAACCTTTCAGCTACTCTCTTATCATCAAGGTAATCATAACCCTTAGCGCTCCTCTCAAATCTACTCCTAATTTAATAAATCTATTGTATTTTCAAAACTTTTCCCTATAATTACATTAATTCATCGTGTTGGTTATATTTAAACTTTTCATGGGAGGTTTGGCTTTCTTATGAGCAAAGTTGCAATTATCTACGATGATATTTTTTTAAAACACAAAGCTGGGGATTGGCATCCTGAAAGCCCTTATAGACTAAAGAGTATCTTAGAGAGGCTTAATGCAGAGGATTTAAAAGAGTGTGTGGAATTTTTTGAGCCCTATAGAGCTGAAAAAGAGGAAATTCTTTGGAATCACAGTGAAGAGTTGTTTGAGCTTATAGCTTCTACTGCTAATAAAGCTTATTATTCCTTAGATCCGGACACAGGCACTAATGAATACTCCTTTGAGGCGGCACTCTTTGCC
>CALLJI010000108.1 GCA_938091475.1 uncultured Caldimicrobium sp.
AATAAAAAAGTGTGACTTAACCTCAGGATGAATACCCTTCTGATAGATATGGACATTGGGAAAGCTCAGCTTCAGCCATTGAAATTCTCACAGCAAGGGCAAGGCAACTTGCCTCTCCACACTCACCACAATTGGTTTTAGGTAAAATCTTATAAATTTCAAGGGCACTTGGTCTCTTAAGTGGAGTATAATCTGGAGTGATTTCATTTTTCCGCTGAAGAAGCTCTTCAAAATAACCTATAAGACAATTCAAAACCTCCTTTGCTTCTTCAAGGTTACTCACGATGCCCCACTTAAGCTCATACTCCTTTAAAAAAATCTTGTAAAATTTACCTTGATGCGAGAATTTGAAGACAAGCTGGACCTCTGGCTCATAGAGAAGTGTCTTTACCTGAGGTTTTAGATAGGGCAAAGGATTTTTTGCGCTTACTCCTAACTTTAATTTAGCCAGATAACATCCCGTGGGCTTATGACAAAAGGCCTGTTCTAAGAGAATATTGTTGTGATTCTCTTTATTATTCAAAAACTCTAAAAATTCTTTCTCCATATTCAGATAAAAGGTTAAGCTTTTCTCTTAAATCTTCAAGGGTTTGACATTTGATTTCAATTGAGACCTCTTTTTTTTCTAAAAAGGGTGAAAAGTCAAGCTTGATGTAGTGTTTTGAAAGGGTATGCTTAATTTTGTCTATTTGGTCCTTCTTTGAATAATAGGTAGGGTATTTCAATTTTAAAATCAGTTCTTTGAAGCTTTTTTTTCTAAGATTTAGGTCCTCTATTTCCATAATCTTTTTCATTTCTTCCGTAAGTAAGGAGAACAGATTTGTCTTTTTTTTGTGATCTAAAAGCGTCTCAAGAAACTCCCTTTGCTCACTAAAGGTTGGCTCAATTTTCTCAAAAAGGAAAAGAAATTCTTTTCTTTCCTCTTCAGAGAGTCCAGCCAAAGTTTCAACCACCTTTGGATTTAGAGCACCTTTAATTAAAAGATCTCTAAAAGGCTCTTCTAAGCATAAGATAGATTTTAAAAAATAATACCATTTTATATGGGGAGTAAATCCAAGTTTGGGTAAGAGTTGTATTAGCTTCTCTTTTGAATAGAAAGGTTCTGCTTTTTCTAAGAAAAGAGCCTTTTCCACAAGATTTAGCCCTCTCCCTAAATTACTCTCTAAGGAGAGGAGGATTAGCGTAGCCTTGGGTAGATTTTCATCCAGAATTTGAGCTGGAAAGCTTTTATATCCCAATTCCTTTAAAGCCTTTATTCTTCCTTCGCCTGAGACTATGCTATATCCTGCTTGATTTTTTTGCAAAAGCGGAGGCTCAATAAGCCCTATTTCTTTAATACTCTCAATGATAAAGGGTGTTCTTTCAGGATAGGAAAAAAGAAAGGATCTATCCTCAAAATTAATCTCTTCTATGGAGACTTCAGTAAAAACTCTTTTAAGAATTACCATTTTGCTGTAGTATACTTTATCTTTCTCTTTCTGCAAAAGGAAATAATGTGTAGATGATAAGTTTGATGAACTTTACAGAGCAAATAGATGAATTATAATATGTTGTTAATTGAAGAGTGGTTCTATGGATTCAAAAGTCACAAGATTATTAAAATTTCTTGAAAGATGTGTAGAAATCAAATATATAAGAGATAGAGCAAGCATACGATGTGTTACCAAAGAAAAGGGTACTAAAGTTGTTTGGTTACAAGATATAAAAGATACTGAAGGGTTTAGTTATAATTTTTTTGAGAATGATGGCCCCTTTGAGTTAGTAATTAAGAGACTCCCTGAACCTGAAATACCAAAAGATTTCAAAGATCTATTTAGGGAAGAATGGAAACGGATTGACAAAAGTGAGATTTTTGAAAAAATTGAAGATTATCTTTACGAAAACAAAGATGAAGAGATAAAATTCTTATATGAGGAATACAAAAAAGAGAAACAGCGATATGAGAAATCTCAAGAGATCTATGATGAATTTTGGAATTTCTGGAGGGGTTTGGATCGGGAACCAGATAAATTTGAATTATTATTAGGCATTGGTCTTTTAGTCTGGACTTCAGCCAAATCTGATATTAAGTATAGAAACTTTTTAATAACAGTTAAAACTTCAATAACTTCTGACAGTAAGTCTGGAACATTCTATGTATCTTTGGATGAGGGGATAGACTTAAAGAGATTGATAAGAGTTGAATTAACTGATTTTTTGGATATTTCAGATGTGCCTGATGGATTTAATAATATTAGAGAGAAGTTTTATGAAACAATAGAAGAGAGTGGTTTGACTTTAGAAAACATAAATAATTTTTTAAGGGAGACTGCTCTCCTCTTACACTCTCAAGGACAGTTTAGAGAGGATTTTATCCCAGAGTTAAACGAATTTCCAGAAGTGCCTATCATTTCTTTATCTCCAGCTATTATCTTAAGAGAAAGAAATATTACACCACTTCTAAGCTTTACTCAAGAATTACATAAATTTGCTGAACTCTCTCCTATATTTTTAACTTTTGCTGAGGAATTTCCTGAGAGTTCTTTAGAGGTGAAAGAAGCTACAGGAAAGCAAATTGATGAAGAGTTTGCCTATGAATTTGTCCATTTTCCTAAGCCTTTTAACGAAGAACAAAAGAAGATTGTCGAAAAAATAGAATCTAACAGGGTAGTTTTGGTAAAAGGTCCTCCTGGTACAGGAAAATCTCATACCATTGCCAATCTTATTTGTCATTTCTTAGCTCATGGGAAAAGAATGTTAATTACCTGCAAATCTGATACCGCATTAAGGGTCTTAAAGTCACTTATACCTGAAGAATTGAGAAACTTTTGTGTTTCAATCATAGGAAGTGGGAGAGATGAATTAAAGGAGATGGAAGAAAGTATAAGTGCACTAAAGTCTCAAATAGATAGTATTTTAGAGAGTGAATTAGAGGAAAGACTAAAGGAAATAGAACAAAAATTGGAGTACTTTCGGATTGACAAATATAAGTATAAAAATCTATTGGAAAAATGTTTAACAAATAACAGCACAAGCCAGGAAGTTCCTTTTACTAAATATAAAGGTGGTCCTTATAGGATAGCTAAGCTTTTTGATGAAGAACGTCACAAATTTGAATGGTTGGAAGATGAAATTGAATTTACTGCTCTTTATCCATTTGGGAATTTAAATCTTTCAGAATTTCTCAGAGATATAAGAGAATTTTCTCGAGAGGAATCCAAACTTGAAATAAATTATACTCTTCCTGATATAAACTCTTTGATAGATATTAATACACTAAATAAGCTTTTCAGCGAAATTTTTGAAAAGAAGCAAGAATTAGACAGATTAGAAAAATCTCTCGACAAATCGGGTAAGGGCTCTCCAGAATTTTATAATGTAACCGAAAATCAGTTAAGAACTATAGTTAATAAACTAAAGGAGTATAAACAATTTTTACTTGACAAAAGATATCTTTTAGAAAAATACAAAACTTTATTACATAAAATAGTGTTTGCTTTACATAAAAAATTAATTGATGAGAGAATAGATCAGTCTAATAAGTTTCTCAAAAAAATACTTGAAATTTATCACAGAAGAAAAAATCACGAGATATATCTTTCGGATAATATTTCAATAGATAAAATTCTCTTTGATTTGAATAAGGTGAAAACTTATTTGAAAAGTGGCGGTAAAAGGGAATGGATTTTTTCAATACCGAAAGATTTAGA
Organism: uncultured Caldimicrobium sp.; assembly: GCA_938091475.1. Classification (GTDB taxonomy): domain Bacteria; phylum Desulfobacterota; class Thermodesulfobacteria; order Thermodesulfobacteriales; family Thermodesulfobacteriaceae; genus Caldimicrobium. The sequence goes on from CALLJI010000108.1 coordinate 3,690, forward strand.
AGGATGTTTTTATCTTTTTGAGAATGTGATAATAGATGGAAAAAAAGGTTTAGATTTAGATAGATCTTTCTTCTTTTTTAAAAAAAGACGCATAAACGAAAATTTTATAAATTCTTTTAGTGAAATTATAGAGTTTATTATTTCTTATAATGAACTTCAAAAAAGCTGGGAATTAGCGGATACAATTTCCAGTCTTCCCAAACATTTCACACTACAGAAGTTTTATGAAAATCTTGATTACATTAAAGATTTTTTATCTCTCTTAGGAAAATCAAATGAGATTATAAATTATGTGAAAAGTGAATTAGGAAGTAGAGCAATAGGTGAATTTAATTTACTTAATATAGGATCATTAGAGGAACTTATTTTGCTCATAGAATTAAAGAGGAAAAAAGCTGAATTCGAGAGTTTACAAGGTAAAATTTCTATCTATAAAAATTCGCTGATAAATTATTCTAATGTTCCTGTAATTAAAAAAATTCTTAATGCTTTAGAAAATAAAAACATTCAGGAATATGCTGAAGGCTTGGAGAAGATTTTAGAGATTTCTAAAAAACAGGCTAGTTACAGAGCTTTTCAAGAAAAACTTAAGCAATTTGAAAAATATTTACCAAAACTAACTCTTTCACTTTTAGAAAATCCCTATGATGAAGTATGGGAGGAAAGATTTAAAATTTTAAAAGATGGATGGGAGTGGTTACAAGCTAAAGATTGGTTAAGAAAATATAATGAATTTGATTTACAGGAAATCAATTTGAAACTCAAAAGTTTAGAAGATGAAGAACGCAATTTGATTAAGGAATTATGTAAATTAAAAGCTACAAAGCATTTAAAGTCCAAGATTTCTATTGAAGATAGGCGACACCTGGAGGCCTGGGCGCATAGTATTAAAAAGATCGGAAGAGGTACCGGAAAATACGCACAACGTAACAGAAAGGCAGCACAAAAGTACTTAAGCAAAGTAAAGCAAGTTATTCCTGCTTGGATTATGCCAATGTATAAGGTATGGGATACAATCAGACCTGAAAAGGAAATGTTTGATGTTTTGATTATTGACGAGGCATCCCAAGTTGATTTTGAAGGTTTATTTTTATTAGGTTTAGCCAAGAGAGTTATAGTTATAGGGGATGATAAACAAATTGCCCCAGAGGGAGTAGGAATAGAAAGGTCCTTAATTCATAGACTACAAAGAGAATTATTAGATGATTTCAAGTTCTCAGATCTTTTTGATATTGAAACGAGCCTCTTTACACATATGCAAATCAGGTATAGTCATACTCGAGTTTTTCTAACGGAGCATTTTAGGTGTATGCCAGAAATTATAGCTTTCTGCAACGAGTTATGCTATAACGATCCTGAAAGCAGATTAATTCCCCTCAGGCAGTATCCACCAGATCGCTTAGATCCCTTGCAGGTTATTTTTATTGAAAATGCTGAATGTGAGGGGGATGATCAAAATATTCGCAATCGAAAAGAAGCTGAAGCTATCGCTGAAAAAATAGCAGAATTGTGCCAAGACGAAAGATATAAAGGGAAAACGATGGGAATTATCGTTCTCCAAGGTAGTGCACAGATTCAACAGATTGAGAAGGCAATTAGAGACAAAAAAGTTCCGCAAGATCAAATTATTACAAGAAAAATTGTCTGTGGTAATCCCTATGCTTTCCAGGGGGACGAGAGAGATATTATATTTCTATCTATGGTAATAGCTCCAAATAAGGGGAGATTTGGTATACTTAATAAAGAAACGGATATTAGAAGATTTAATGTGGCTGTGAGTAGAGCAAGAGATCAAATCTGGCTATTCCATTCAGTGAATATTGATGATTTACGCCCCGATTGCTGTAGACGAAAGCTACTTGAACACTTTTATAGAACTGAGGTCAAAAAAATTGCAGGAATATCCTATGAGAAATTAAAGGAACTCCTATATCTAAAGAAAAGGAATAGATTTGATGAGGGACTACCACAACCCTTTGAAAGTTGGTTTGAAGTAGATGTGGCTTTAGAACTCTGTGAGCGAGGATATCAGGTTATTCCACAATATGAAGTAGGTAGTTATCGTATAGATTTAGTAATAGAAGGTGGACAGAACAGAATAGCCATTGAATGCGATGGTGATAAGTATCATGGTTTAGATCGTTTAGAAAAAGACCTATTTAGACAAAGAGTTTTAGAGCGTGCAGGATGGAAATTTTTCAGAATACGAGCCTCTGAATTTTATTACAATAGAGCTGAAATTTTGAAAAACCTGCAAATTTTCTTAAATGAAAATGGTATAAAACCCAGAGTTGGAGTTAATTTAATCTTTCAATAACTTCTAGACCCTTAAATTAATTCTATGCCTAAAAAGGATTCCATACTCTTTATTGTGGAGTCACCAACCAAGGTAAAGACCCTAAATAAAATCTTAAATTCAAAGGGAAATAATTATATTTTTGTAGCTACCTTGGGACATATTAAGGAGCTACCTCCCAAAAGTCTTGGGATTGAGCTTGCTAACTTTGAACCTTATCTCACGGTGCTCCCCGAAAAGAAAAAATTATTGTCAAAAATTTGTAAACTCTTGCCCAAGGCTAAAAAGATTTATCTTGCAACAGATCCAGATAGGGAAGGGGAAGCCATAAGTGTCCATCTCTATGAATATTTAAAGGACTACCTAAACTCAAAGGGACAAAATAAGCCCTCCAACCACATCTTTAAAAGAATTGAACTTCATGAAATTACTCCCTACGGCTTAGAGACAGCCTTTCAAAATGAAAGGGAATTAGATTTTAACCTCTATCAGTCTTGGAAAGCAAGAAGGGTCCTTGATAGATTGATTGGATACTTGGTCTCCCCCTCTCTTTCCCGCTTTTTTAAAAAACCTCTCTCTGCAGGAAGAGTTCAAAGCCCAGCCTTAAAATTAATTGTAGAACGAGAGCGAGAAATCGAAAACTTTATCCCACAAAAAAGCTATTCACTCTTAATTTATGTAATTTCAAAAAATAATGAAAAATTTGAATTAACCTTATTTTCTTCAAAAAATCAATTAGTTAAAACTCAATCTAAAGAAGAATTATTGGATATTTATAAGAAATATTTTGAGGAGGAAGAGGTAATTTTAGAGAAGATTAAAGAGAAGCTTTTAAAGAAATATCCGCCCCATCCCTTTAAGACAAGTACTCTCATTGAGGCAAGTGGTAAGATTTTGGGTTTAAGTCCCAAGGAGACAGTGAGAATTGCCCAAAATCTTTATGAAAAGGGGCTAATTACTTATATGCGCACCGATTCCGTAAGAGTTAGCCCTGTAGCTAAAGAATCTGCTAAAATTTACATAGAAAGAATCTTTGGAAAAGACTATGTAGGGGAAGAAAGAAAAATAAAGACTAAAGGTATTATTCAAGATGCCCACGAGTGCATCCGTCCAACCCATATTAGTGATTTTTCTCCCAAAATTCCCCTCTCTGGCAAAGAGAGAACTTTATATGAGTTAATTTTTTCTCATTTTATAGCTTCTCAAATGAAGGAAGCTTTATTTAAGGAAATCTCTTATCAATTTAGAAGGAAGGGAATAAAGGGATATCTTTTACTTTTAAAAGAAAAGGTGCTCCTATTTGATGGCTATATGAGAGTTCTTGGACAGTCCTATAAAGAAAACCAAGGTTTTGATTTAAAGGAAGGGGACCATTTTAAAGTTGTGGGTTATGAAATAAAGGAACATATTACAGAGCCTCCTGAGAGATACACTCCCCACAGTCTAATTAAGAAACTGGAAGAGCTTGGGATAGGAAGACCCTCAACTTATCCCACTATTTTAGACATTTTATTTAAGAGAAACTATGTAATTCTTGAAGGCAAATACTTAAAGCCAACTCCTCTTGGTATAGCAGTCTCTGATTATTTATCAGAGAAGACCAAATCTTATATGGAATACAATTTTACTGCAGAGATGGAGAAGGCTTTAGATGAGATGTGTGAAGGAAAAAGAGATTATGTCTCTTTCTTACAAGAACATTATAATTTGATCAGGGAGTATTTAAGTAGATGAAACTCTATGTTTTAGGGGTTGGTCCTGGCGATCAAGAATTAATCACTCTTAAAGCTTATAATTTGTTGAAAAGGATACCGCTCATTTTCTATCCCACTGGAGGTAAAGAAACCCTTGCCTTATCTATTATAGAGAGCCTTCTACCAAATGCTGAAAAGATTTTAGTGGAACTCTATTTTCCAATGCAAAAAGGTTATCTGGCAAAGAATTGGAGAGAGATCTCTGATAAAATTGCCCTTTACCTAAGAAAGGAAAAAGAGGGCATTTTTCTTACCTTAGGGGATCCAGCTTTTTATTGTACCTTTTATTATTTAGCGGAGTTTTTGATAGGGCTTGGTATTGAAATAGAGGTTGTCCCAGGCATAAGTTCCTTTTCCTTAGCTTCAGCCAAATTTCTTTTGCCCTTGACCTTGGGAGATGAGCAAGCTATTATTTTGCCTGCAGAAAAACTATTAGCTACTCCAGAGCTTTGTGCCCATTTCTCTACCCTCATTTTAATGAAGGTGCATAGATATATTAGAGAAATCATAGAGTTTTCAAAAAAATATAATTTTTTATGCTATTTAGCAAAAAGGGTAGGGCAGAGGGAGGAGATGCTTATAGCGAATTTAAAGGATTTGCCTAAGATAGAGTTAGATTATTTTACATTAGCTATTTTAAAAAGAATAGGAGAATAAAAAGAAGAATTCAAAGAGGGAGGCTTGAATAGCCCAAATGAGTAAAGTTTACTTTATAGGTATAGGGCCAGGTGAGCCAGATTTACTTACTTTGCGTGCTTTAAATATAATTAAAAGGGCAGATCTCATAGTTTATCCTGGAAGTCTGATCAGTGCTGAAATGCTTGATTTTCTAAAAACTGAAAATCCAAAGGCTGAATTTTTTGATGCCTTTGGCAAATCCCTTTCTGAAATCTTAGAAAAAATGGAAGCCTATCTCTCAGAGGGGCTTTTAGTGGCAAGACTTGTCAGTGGTGATCCCTCTATTTACAGTTCCATTATGGAACATATTGAGAGACTTAGAGAAAAAAAATATCAGTATGAAATCATTCCTGGAATATCCTCGGCTTTTATGGCCTCCGCTAAATTGGGCATAGAATTTACCTATCCAGGCATATCAAATAGTGTAATCTTTACTAGAATTGAGGGTATAAGTGGAGGTGCAACCCCAGAGGAAATAATTAATTTTGCTAAAAGTAAATCAACATTAGTCTTCTTTTTAAGTTCTGGACTGGGAGAAAAACTTACTGAAACTCTAAAGCAAGTATATCCCGAGGATATAAGAGTAGCTCTTCTCTATAAACTCTCTCGCCCTGAAGAAAAGATGATTATTACTACCTTAGCTGACTTACCAGAGGTAATGGAAAAATTTAAGATTAAAAAAACTGCCCTTATTATTGTGGGGGAGATCTTAAATTTGATAGATCAAAATTTTTACAAAAGATCAATTCTTTATGGAGAAAAATAAAGAAGTTTTCATAATTTATCTCAGTGAACGGGGAAGGCTTCTTGCAGAACAAGTGAAGGCTTATTTTGATGAGGCTGAGCTATTAAAATGGGATTTCTTTAGAGAAAATATAACAACCTATTGGAAAGCAAATTCTCTATTGATTTTTATAATGGCTCTGGGTATTGTGGCAAGGACAGTGGCAAGCTTAATATCCAAAAAAGGGGAAGATCCGGGTATAATTGTGCTTGATGAGCTTGGCTCAAATGTGATTCCCTATTTAGGGGGTCACTATGCGGAGACAAATAAAATAGCTTTAGAACTTGCCACAGTTCTTAGGGCTCATCCCTGCATAACCACAGCCTCGGATTTGAAAGGGCTTCCAGCCTTAGATCTTTGGATAAAAAAGAAAGGCTTTGTGATGAAAAACGCTCATCTTTTACCCAGTCTTATGAATAAATTTAACACAAATAGGGAACTTAAAGTTTGGATGGATAAGGAAATCGCCCTTAACTTGCCCGAAGGATTAAAAGAAACAAAGGATATAGAGGAAGCAGACTTTATTATTACCTTCAGAAAAGGGAATTTTCAGGATAAAGTGGTTCTAATTCCTAAAAAGCTTTGGGCTGGCATTGGATTCCATGAAACCTTAACAGAAGAAGATTTGGCAAATAAAATCTTTCAAGCCCTTGATGAGCTAAATTTAGATTTTTCTGCTCTAAAAGGGTTGGCCACTCATAAAAAAAAGGCTTCCTATGTGCCCCTAATAAATTTTGCTTTAAAACATAACCTTAAATTGTTAGATTTTGATTCAGATAAACTATCTGAAATAAATACTGTAAGTTTTTCAGAAAAAGCAAAAAATATATTTGGTGTAGATAGTATTTGCGAAGCCTCGGCTCTTCTTGCAAGTAACGGCATTCTTTCTGTACCTAAGCAAGTTTACAAGGATTTCACTATAGCTATAGCAATGGAGACATTTCAGGAGAGAGGGAAAATTTACATAGTAGGAATAGGGCCAGGAAACACGGATTATCTTACTCTTAAGGCTTTAAGAGTGCTAACCTCTGTTGAGGCAATAGTTGGTTATAAGACTTATCTTAAGCATATTTCTAAGTTTCTTTCTGGCAAAGAAGTACATTCCTTTTCAATGACTGAAGAAGTAGAGAGAGTAAAAAAGGCGGTGCAATTAGCTATGGAGGGGAAGGACACTGCGCTCATTAGTGGAGGTGATCCTGGTATTTATGGAATGTCTGGATTACTTTTGGAATATTTAGTTAAACATGGGCTTTCCCTTGAGGTAGAGATTGTGCCAGGGATTTCTGCTTTAAATTTAGGAAATGCCCTATTAGGTGCTCCC
>CALLJI010000109.1 GCA_938091475.1 uncultured Caldimicrobium sp.
AACTCATCAATAGCCACCGTATCAATAGTCACTCGCTCCATCTCCAAAGCTAATTGTTGAAGAGTTTCTTGGACATTCTCCATTCTTCTATTAGCCAGCTCACTTCCCTTAATAAAGTGACATTGATAATTTTCCCCATATTTGCAACCTAATAATAATATCCCATCATAACCCTTACTCATAGCATCTTTTACAAAAGCCACATTAACTGCACCAAGACATCTCACCGGTATAACTCTAAAAGAGACTGGTATACTCCTTCTTTTATAAGCTAACATATCCAAAGCGGGATAGGCGTCATTTTCACAGACAAAAGCCATAAACCTGTATTGTTCATACCCTTGCTCTGGCATTTCTGTCGCCTTAATCATACTACCAATCATATCTATAGAGTAGTCCTTAAAATTTATAATTCTCTGAGGACAAGAGCCAAAACAAGTTCCACATCTGCGACAACGAGTGATAAAGGGAATAGGAAAAGCCTTCTCATCTTCGTTTAGAGCACCGAAGGGACACTCCTCGGTGCACCTCTTGCATTGAGTACACATTTTGAGATCCCATTCTGGATAAGCGTAATCCCAAGTTCTTGGATGTACTGCATGGCCAACCTCAATGGCCATCAAACATTGTATGGCCTTAAGAGCAGCTCCTCTTGCATCCTCAATAGCCTGATCAATGGTCATAGGCTGATGCACAGCTCCTGCTGCATAAATCCCTGTTCTTCGCGTCTCATAAGGGAAACATATGTAATTAGAATCAGCATATCCATAGAACAATTCAAGTTCTGGTAAAGCTGGCCCCTGCCTATACTCTAAGTTTAATACCGCCTCATCAGCCGTAACAGGTACCATTCCAATAGCTAAGACCACTAAATCTACTTCAAGCTCAATTTTTTCACCAAGTAAAGTATTGTCCACCACAACTTTAACTTTACCTTCAGTACCCTCGGTTATGCTCAGTACCTGACCTTTGGTTAAAAAAACTCCAGGATCATCCTGAAGGGTTTTATAAAAATTTTCGTAAATTCCCATAGTTCTCATATAGTCGTAAATAATATATGCCTTGGCCTCTGAATCTGCCTCCCTAACATATTTTGCTTGCTTTAGACTGGCTAAACAACAATAACTTGAGCAGTAAGGAAGATGATTCTCATCTCTCTGTCCCGCACACTGTACAAATAATACACTTTTTATAGGAGCCCCATCAGAAGGTCTGACAAACCTACCTTCTACCGCCATTTTCTCAAACTCAATGTTAGTAACTATATTAGGTATACTTCCATATCCTAAGTCAGCTAACTTCTTAGCATCATAGGGCTTAAAACCCACAGCTAAAATGACTGCCCCAATCCTTTCTTCCTCCTCCTTCGTACCAATTTTGATTTTGACATTATAAAAGCCAGGACCTCCGGAAATTTGACTAACCTTTGCTCCCTTGAAAACTTTTATTTTGTCGTTCCCCTCAACCTCTGCTATTAAAGATTTAACGATAGGTTCAACTAAATTTTTGTAAGGAGCCTTAACCTCACAGTGTAATTTCATTTTTGCCGCAAAACCGCCCAATTCCTTCTCCTTTTCAACCAAAACTACCTCATAACCAGCCTTAGCACATTCAAGAGCAGCCGTTAACCCAGTCACACCTCCACCGATCACTAAAATTTTCTTTGAAATCTCTTCTTCAGGTTTAAAAGGTTCTGGATTCTTATAAGACCTTAGCTTAGCTACACTCATTCGAATATAATCTTTAGCCAAAGCCATTAGCTCGTCTTTAAAAGCTACTCCACTTGCAATCTCTGCAGAATCTTCTAAAATTTCACCATTTTCTCCTACAGGAAATCTGCTCCAAACTACACCCTCTCTTAAGCTTACCCTATCCACAGCCACTTTTCCAAAGTTGAATACATCATAATTCACTCTAAAGGAACAAGCACATATGGAAATACCTTCTAAACCTTCCTCTTGTATTTTTGTATTAATAAAATCTCTTCCCTCCTTGGAACATAAAAAGCTCTCACTATAAACTGCATTTACTCCCTGCTCTTTCGCAACCGCCTCTAACTCTTCTATATTTAATCTCTTTTCTATATCACAACTTCTACATATAAAAACACCAATTTTATCCATTTTTTAACCTCCTTTATGCTCTTTTAATTATCTGAAGTGCCTTGATTACTGCACCCGTTGCAGTCTCATTAGAGGTCATAACATCTAAAGGCTTTTTGGCACACCCCACAGGAAATATACCATCACCTTCAATAACAAATCCATTTTCATCCACTGGCAATCCAGGCACTGCAGTACTATAAATGCTCGGCTGCATTCCCATAGCTAATACAACCATATTAACCCTTTCTCTTACCCTCTTACCCGTAAGAGTATCTTCAGCTATAACAAATAAATCTTTGGTTTCTGGATCTTCCTCAATTTTAGCCACTTTACCTTTTATAAAATTAATCTTGGCTTCACTCTGAGCACGCCTTAGAAATTTTTCATACCTCCCTGGCGTTCTTATATCAATGTAGAAAATTAATGATTCACTCTCTGGCATCTTCTCTGCAATGTATAAACTATGTTTTAAACTGGCTAAACAACAGATATATGAACAATAGGGAAGATGATTTTCATCCCGTGATCCAGCACATTGCACGAAGGCCACTCTTTGAGGTATGCTCTGATCTGATGGTCTATTAATATTTCCTCCAGTTGGCCCCCATGGAGAAGCCATCCTCTCCATCTGCATATTGGTGATTACATTAGTATATCTTCCATATCCTAAATTATCAAGCTTGGAGGCATCATAGAGCTGCCAACCCGTTGCCCATATAATAGCTCCACATTCAATCTCAAAGACCTCCTCTTGCATATTGAGATCAATCGCCCTATATTGACAAGCAGATTGTATTCTTTCAGTATCACCTGGTGCCAAAGCATCTTTATCTATAACATATCTTAGCGGGAATGCCATAGGTGAAGGTAAATAGATAGCCTTGGTTTTACCAAGTCCAAAGTCAAAATCACTTACTCGCTCCCCCTCACATACTTTCTCACATTCTCCACAGGCCACACAATTTTCATTCACATACCTCGGTCTCTTCCTTAGTTTGACCTTATACGACCCTGGCTCACCTTTAATCTCCAAAACCTCTGTCATCGTATGTACTGTGAGATTTGGATTTGCTTTCATCCTTTTGTAATTTATTTCCAATCCACAAGTAGGTGGACAAAGCTTAGGGAAATAATACCTTAACTGGGCTACCCTCCCCCCTAAGGTTGCCTCCTTTTCCACTAAAATTACTGGCACCTCCATCTCCGCTGCTTCTATAGCTGCAGTTATCCCACTTATACCTCCACCAACTACCAATATAGTTGAGCTACCCATTTTGACCTCCTTTGCCCTTTTTCAGAGTTAAATTCCTGTGCACTAAGGAACTTAACTCTAAAAAAGGGGGGCCTTTTAGCCCCCCTCCTAAATCTACTACCCAACTAATTAAGGTCCAAGAGGATCAGGAATGATCTGTACATAAGGATAAGTTTCAAGCTCCCATTGCTTTGTTTCAGGATTCCATCTGGATAGAGTGAAACATCTCCAATTTGCATCATCAATATTCATATAATCTGCTCTATAGAAATACCCTGGATAACGAGTTTCTTCTCTGAAGAGGATATGTAAAAGATGAGCTTCAGCTGTCCATACCCTGTGTCTGTTTTCCCAAGCTCTCATAAGCTCATGTAGATCTCTTGCAGCTGCAAG
>CALLJI010000110.1 GCA_938091475.1 uncultured Caldimicrobium sp.
GCCATTTTTTCTGTGCTTTTCCACATAGTATCATAAATAATTAAAACCCTTGGATGACAGGTATTGGAGCTCCATCTTTCATATAGTGAAAGAATCTTATGGGGGTACTTTCTCCAAATCACCCCATGGTCTGGACATATCATCTCTATTTCCAATCCCATTTCTTTTACCGTTTTCAAAAGTTTATTTACTTGGGGTGAATAGGGATAGACAATGTTAGCATAGTACTTGGCTGCTTCCTGAATTAATTCACAAGTATCAACTTCATCATCAAACCTTCCACTCGTTGCATAGTGTGCTCCAAAGGCATCCTGAGAGACTAAAATTTTTTCTTCAACTATGTAACTCATCATACTATCAGGCCAGTGAATCATAGGTGTTTCAATAAATTTTATCGTTCTATGACCAATTTTAATCTCTTCACCTGTTTTAACTTCAATAAAGGGATAGTCCTCTCTATGGAAATGTGAAATAAGACCAGTTTTGGCATTCTTAGTAAGAAAAATCTTTTCAGGTTTAATTATCTCAACTATCCTTGCAAAGGCTCCAGCATGATCTGGCTCAATATGATTTATAACTAAATAATTTATTTTTTCTGGACTAATTTTTGAACTAATTCTGCTTAATAATTCCTCTTCAAAGCCGTGCTTGACGGTATCAAAAAGGATAATCTTTTCATCTATGAGGAGATAAGCGTTGTAGGTTGTGCCTCTAAGGGTAGAATATCCATGAAAATTCCTTACATTCCAATCAATAGCCCCTACCCAATAAAAGTTTTCTTTAACCTTTACAGCTTCCATTTTTCCCTCCTTTAAAATGTTACAAAGGAATAATTTGATATCCTTCTTTTATAAATCTATACATACTTGGATGATTAGCTAATTCTTCCAAAATAGTCAATCCCTTTTCTATGGCTATTTCATAAGTACCAAATTTTTGAGAACAGGCTTTGCAAACTCCAGCTATTAAATTCCTCTCTAAACATTTTTTATATAAATTAAAGAGAGAACTATTTTCATTGTACAACTCTGGCAATAATTTAACAGACTCATATTCTAAGACAATTTTAACCTCTTCACCAGCACAGGACATCTCTAAGGCATTTAATAGGAGATGAATAAAAAACATAGGTTCGCCTCTAAAGACAAAAAATACATATTTATTTTTCATATGCAATACCCTGCGCAGATTTTATTAATTAACCAAGCCATTGAGGGCAGGGATGGATTAAAACATCCCTGCCAATTTTACCTATATAGCTTATTAAATTTTCTAATCTTCTGGACTAAAATCTTCTTTGGCAGCTCCACAAACAGGGCAAGTCCAATTATCAGGCAATTTTTCAAAGGGAGTTCCAGGAGGAATATTCTGGCTTGGATCCCCTGTTTCAGGGTCATAAACATATCCACACACATTACACTTATATCTTTTCATCTCTTGCCTCCTCTAATTAAATTTTCTCTCTTACTTAGTTGAAGGTTCACAAACTTGGGCACCTTCCCAATAGGCATGCAAATTACACCATTCTTTAGCTAAGACTTTATTGGCCTTTACTGCAAATTCAGCTTCAGGCTGATCACCAGGTTTTAAAAATTTAATATACACTCTGTCATCGTCAGTGTGAAGCTCAATCCATTCAATATAATGCTCTTCCGTCATGGCGTGGGGAGAACTTCCAACCTTAACCTTATAAACTTCACCGTGCTTTTCAATTACAGGAACATGTTTTTCTACGGAAGCATCAACCGTACCCGGTTTTTGAAGCTCCATAGGTTTATTACAGCATACAAGTTGCCCTCTACCTCCATGCATAACCAAAACAATGTTTCCACAAATTTGACACTTATAAAGTTCAAGCCTCTCAGCCATAAGGCACCTCCTTTAGATTTTATACTTATAATTATCTAAAATATAAATCTATGTTAAAATTTTTTCAAGCAGTTTGTAATTTTATAACAAATTTAGGAGATGCCCTTCTTATTGTTTAATAAAGAGTATACATAGTTCCTATTTTCTGTCGGTCCCTCTGTTACTCCTAAGGTCAAACATACTTTTTAATATTTAAATTTGTCACCTTCCTATTTTCCCATCTCTTCCTTAAGGAAGGATTCACATAAGATGCTTATACTGAAATGCATTGCCTTCAGTCTATGTAAGGACAAGGGTGACCATTACCATAATTAAAATTCTTTGTAATGGTAATGACTCCTCTTGCTGTGCCCAGAATATCAAAAAATGTAGTCAACTATAAAGAATTAACCTCCTTAATATGAAAAAAAGTTTTATTAGTAAGCATAGAAAAAATTGTCCTTAAAATCTTATGAGCAGTAGCGACCACTGCCTTCTTATATGGCACCCCCTCCCGTCTCCTCTTAAGAAAATAAGCCCTAAAATATGCATTGTGATTAATCACACTCACCGCCATCAAATAAACAATCCTCCTAAGATGCCGATTCCCCCTCTTAGAAATCTTTCCCTCCCCATTAAACTTTCCAGATTGCTTCACTGCTGGATCTAACCCAGCATAGGCTATAAGCGATCTGTAAGAAGGAAACCTCTCAATACTCCCTATCTCTGCAAGAAATGTAGCTCCCATAACTTCACCAATCCC
>CALLJI010000111.1 GCA_938091475.1 uncultured Caldimicrobium sp.
TTCCTCTGGATAGAGCTTTTCTAACCAATAACGAGCTACCACAGTTGAACTAACATGAAAATTAAGCCCTTGCAGACTATAATTCATATTTGAATTTTCTCTGACTCTCCAATCCTCTTGCCCTAAATAATCTTCTATAAGGTTAATCCCATCCACTAAAGCTTTTCCAATCTCACGAGCCTGTCTCCTTTTTTCACGATATAAAATATATGCCTTAGCAACTTCAGGATATCCCCTTTCCATTAAAGATCTTTCAATTATGTCCTGAATAGTTTCCACATGGGGGATATCTCCTCTTTTAAAATATGCTCTATACAATTGCACGGAGACGAGATCTGCAATTTTTTCTGCATCTTCTTTACTGCCCACACCTACAGCTTTCATAGCCTTGTGCACTGCATTAACTATTCTGAACCTACTAAAGGGAACCAATCTACCATCTCTTTTTCTAACTAAAGGCTCCATCTCTCCCTCCATACAACATATTGTAGTATCTTATAACTTTTTACTACTATATTTTGACAGAAAAAAATTTTTTGTCAAGGGGTAAGGAGTGTTTAGAAAACCATAAGGACGAAGTACTCCCTATCCAAAGGTTTCAACCGTAGGGGCAGGGCTTGTCTCTTCCCAATATTTTGTAGGGGCTCCGCCTGACGTGCCCTAATTGGGCAGCCGCAAGGGCTGCCCCTACGATTTTTTTAATTCTTAAGCTCAGCAAGACGGGTCCCCACAAGTTATTCTCGCAGGCTAAAGCCTGCGGCTACCATATTTGTTGGGGCGATTCACGAATCGTCCAAGAAAAAATTTAAAAATTTTTAGGGGCTCCTCTTGCCTGCCCTCTTGTTGAGGACACTCGTAAGTGTTACTTCAAGGCCTTATATCTATACACCCCTTTATTTTTAAATCTCCACAAGTTGAAGGGCAAGAGGTTTTTAGACAATCTCCATCTTGTTTGGAGCGAAGAGGGATGATATCTTCAAAGGGCTTGAAAGGCAATAAAAGACCATTCTTTTAGAAATTGAGTCTTTATAGATTTAAAGGACAGTTTTTTATAATAATTTTCTATTTCCCAAAGATCTTCTTTTAGAATTCCAGAGAGAAGAAGGAGTGTTTCCCCTGGTTTGCTTAAGGTCTGAAATGTCTGAGCTAAATTTTTGAGTTCTTTTGTTCCAATGTTAGCTAAAATTAGGTCAAATTTTAGACTATCTATCTTAGGTAACTCTTTCAAAATATACAACTGGGATAATATTTGATTTAGCTTAACATTCTTTTGAGTAGCTTCCAAGGCCAGTTCATCAATATCTATAGCATAGATTATAGCCTTTGGACATAGTTTAGCTGTAGCTATGGAGAGAATTCCTGTTCCGCAACCCATATCAAGAACTAAGGGGGAGAAGTTTTTTCTACAGAGCTTTTCTAAGTAATGTTCAAGATTTTCAAGCATTAGCTGTGTGGTAGGATGATGGCCTGTTCCAAAGGCTTGTCCTGGATGAATATAGAGAATAATCTTATCTTCCTCTATAGGCTCCTCTTCCCAGGGAGGTAAAATAATAAGCTTTTCCCCAACCCTTAAGGGTTTAAAGTGATATTTCCAAATAACTTCCCAATTTTCTCTTTTTACTAAGGTATACTCTAAGTTAATTTCAGAAAATTTTTGGGAGAGATCCTCCAAAAAACTTAATTTTTTTTCCTCTTGAGGAGGTAAAGTTATAGGAAAGTAAAACTTATAGAGGACTTGCTCCTCCTTTTCTTCAGTTTCCCAACTAAGATTTCCCACTAAATATAACTCCTCAGCCAGCTCATCTGATAGTTCTTTAGGGATTTTTAAGATTAACAAAAGATACATAGGTAGAAAATTTTATCTAAAGATGTAGTTATGTAAAGAGGAAGTGATTTAAATGTAGGAGCACGACAGGTCGTGCCCAAAAGGGTTATACCATTAGAGTCCATTCACAAATTGCCCACAAAAGTGTAGGGGCAGGGCTTGCCCCTGCCCAAATTGAATTTTTTGTAGGGGCACGGCACTGCCGTGCCCAATGTGGGCAGCCGCAAGGGCTGCCCCTACAAGTAATTCTCGCAGGATAAAGCCTGCGGTTACCTTTTTTGTATGGGCGATTCACGCATCGCCCCAATCCATTAGAAACAGCAAGAGGAGCCATTACCAATACAAAGAATTTTAATTATGATAATGGTAAGCCTTGTCCCTCCATAGACTGAAGGCAATGCATTCCAGTAAAAGCATCTTTTACGAATCCTTCCTTAAGGAAGAAATGGTAAAATAGGAAGGTGACAAATCAAAATATTAAAAAGTATGTTTGACCTTAGGAGTAACAGAGGGACCGACAGAAAATAGGAACTATGTATACTCTTTATTAAATAACAAGGAGGGCATCGCCTAAATTTGTTATAAAATTACAAACTGCTTGAAAAAATTTTAACATAGATTTATATTTTAGATAATCATAAGTATAAAATCTAAAGGAGGTGCCTTATGGCTGATAGGCTTGAACTTTATAAGTGTCAAACTTGTGGAAACATAGTTTTGGTTATGCATGGAGGTAGAGGGCAACTTGTATGCTGTAATAAACCTATGGAGCTTCAAAAACCGGGTACAGTTGATGCTTCCGTAGAAAAACATGTTCCTGTAATTGAAAAGCACGGTGAAGTTTATAAGGTTAAGGTTGGAAGTTCTCCCCACGCCATGACGGAAGAGCATTA
>CALLJI010000112.1 GCA_938091475.1 uncultured Caldimicrobium sp.
CCCTCAAAGCAAGAACTGATAAGGCTTACACGGAATTTTTCAAAAAATGAGGTTCGCTGCAATTAGGTTATTCTGTATATAATTTTATAATTTTTTTGAAAAATTAAAGGGCACAGCGGTGCCGTGCCCATACGAATTATGGGCAGGGGCAAGCCCTGCCCCTACGAATAAAACCCCTCTGGGCACGGCGGTGCCGTGCCCCTACGCCTTTTTGGGGCGATTCGTGAATCGCCCCTACGAAAAACCCTTTTGGGCACGACATGTCGTGCCCCTACATATCAAAACCCCACTGGGCTGGGGCAAGCCCAGCCCCTACAGATTTGAGGGCGGTTCGTGAATTGCCCTATAAAATATTTAGAGTTACTTCCTTTTCTACTCCCAAAACCCTTTTTTGAAGATTCCCCTTATTTTCAATCCTATAAAAATAGATAGAATCCTCCTCACTATCAATAACATTTTTCAGTTCCAAAAGGCATTTCTCTAATTTACCTTCACTTATCTCTCCCTCAAAAACAGAATTTTGAACCCAATTGAAATACTTTCTTAGAATTTTTCTAACTTTATTTACTCGCTCTTCTGCAATATCATAGGTCACAATATAGTACATCTTACCACCAAGCCTTAAGAGGCTTATAAACTTCATCTTCAAGCAGGTGTTTGATTAATTTAAAACATTCTAATCTTATAAGAGTTCGATAAGATACATTTCTCTTTAATTTTCTGTGCTTTATGGTGGTATTGAGTTTTTCATCGAAGGATTTCACAAATTTTTTCCTCCCCTCAGTTGTCAAATAACAGTAATTTACATCCTCATCAAAGTCACTTAATTTTATCATCCCATTGTTTACAAGTTTAAAAATGAGCTGATCTCCAATTAAAGGTTTGAAAATTTCTGCAATATCTAAAGCTAAGGAAAATCTTCTCTCCCTTGGTTCGTGTAAATAACTTAGAGTGGGATTTAACTGGGTATGATAAATTTCGGAGAGCACGGTGGTATAAATTAATGAATTTACAAAGGAAATCATTGCATTTACTGGATTGCTGGGGGGACGCTTTTCCCTCTTGTGAATAAAAAAGTCTCCCTTCAAGATTATGTTAAAACTCTGATAATAGGCTTCTCTTGCTCGTCCTTCACAAGCCATAAGCTCTGAAATTGTCCTACACTGAGATAATTTTTCCATTTCTTTCGATATTTTTTCTTGATATTCCTTAGTATGCTCATATTCTTTTAGGTTCCTAAGCATATGAAACAGAGCAGAATCTACAAAACAATAGGCTATATAAAATCTCTTTTCATAATCAAGATAATACTGAACTTGCCTTACCAGTACATCCCCAGAAACATTACTTTGACGAGGTAGAAAACTTCCTGCATAAAAACCATAATAATTGTATATATGAAGAACCTTATTTTGCTGGGAAATAAAATTTAAAAACTTTGTGTTCAAATCAAGCTCGCCAAAGAGATGAATTGATTCTATATCCTCAATGGGTATGGCTCTTTTTTCTCCGTTTTCATTTTCAATAAATACCGTATTTTCCTTTCTTCTTATCCGTCCATTTGTAAAGATATAGTAGTGCCTCATACTATTTAATTTTTAAACCCAGCATAGTTCATAGTGAGCACACTTTGGACAGTAAGGTTTATAGATTTTTGGCGGAGGTTTTTTAAGTTTAAGGATCCTATCAATTTTCAAAAGAGCTTCCTCAACCTCTTTTTCTGCCTCAGGGGTTAGATGCACCTCTTCTTTTTTTCTCAATCTTGGATAATTTATAATTCCCTTTTTTTCTACCCCAAGTTGTTTTAAATAATAAAGATAATATAACAACTGCATCCTATTTGCCTGAGCAATTTTATTTGATCTCTTAATCTCTCTAACTGAATCCTCATCCAAAATGTCAATTCTTATCAGGTCATCAATTAGAATATCCCTCCTTGTCTCTTCTTCGTAGGAACTATCATTGAGAAGTTTTCCAAGCAAAACCAGTTCTGAATCTGGCTCCAATTGGATGCCCCTATCAAAAAACCAAAGCTTCCTTTCACAAACATAGAGATAATTTACTTTTACCCCATTAGTTTTTAATTTTTCAAAGTCTATTGGCATTCTGAGTTTTAAAAAATGTTATCACATTCTTTATCGCTTTGATTCTCTTTTAGACCAAAGGTTTTATCATAGAAGAAAGATTCCGTCACATATATATCCTCAAGCCAAGCTCTAACTTTTTGCCTAAGCTTAGAATTTTCAATATAACTTGCGAGATAAGAAACATCTACTAATCCTTTTGATGGGTCTTTCAAAAGCATATAGTAATCTATGTTTACTACAAATTTAGCCAGTATATCACTTTTAAACTTCACATAGTTTATACCTTCATCTAATTTTTCAATCTCTTCCCTAAGCCTCTGCACCAAATTCTTAGGAATTACGGGAACATCAAATATCCTGCGGAATATCTCATAAGCTTCTTCTTTCCTTTCTGAGACATAGCCAGCATCAAGAATTTCAAGAGTATCATAGAACCTATTAAGATAATCAGACAATTTGATCATTTTTTCATTATAGCTGAATGTCTTTACAAGCATATCATAAGCTTCTTTAACTAAATAATTTTTATCTATTTCAGAGAGTAAAAATTCCTTATTGTTTAAATTATCCTTTGCCAAAATTTGTCTTATGGCTTCAGATGGTTCTATGGCTCTCTTTGGTGTAGATTCATTCATTTCAGCTAACTCAATATTTATTCCAGCCTTTTTTAAAAGTGAAACCAGAGCACAAAAGAGAAGGCTATTTTTATAAACAGTTCCAGCCCCAGAACACACTTCATATCTATTCTTTCTCTCATCTGGCTCTTTCTTAAAAAAAATAAAAATATTTGGCTCACTCACAGTATACTCGCCCTTCTTATATCTTCTCAAAACTCTGCCCATCCTCTGAACAAGGGCATCCATAGGAGCCAATTCAGTATAGAGAACATCTGCATCAATATCTAAGGATGCTTCTACCACCTGAGTTGCCACAAGAATTTTTCCAGCTTTCTCATCCTCTACCTTAGGGTTCTTAAACTCCCCCTCCACTACCTCGCTCTCTATTTCTCTTCTATCACTAATCGTAAATCTTGAGTGAAGTAAGCTGAGAAAAATCTGATCTTTTATTTGCTCCTCTTCAAGAACTTTCTTTATCTCTTGGTAAACCTCTTGAGCCTTTTTTATAGTATTAAGAATTATTAACACCCTTTTGCCACTCTTTGCATCCCTTAAAATATCTCTTGCCTTGTCCTTTAAATCTCCCTCACAAAGTTTTACCCTGTGCCTTTTCAAACTTTCGTACTCTCTTCTTTCTTCCTCATAGAGATCTATGATTTGAAAATTTTCTTTCCCAACTCTTTTCTCAATTTCCTCTAATACAAAATTGGGAAGGGTAGCTGTCATAAGTAAAAATTTTCCACCAAGCTTTATGATATCTTCTATTAACTTGAGTATAATTGCCACAGCTTGAGGATCATAGGCTTGCACTTCATCTATGACGAGTCTTGAATATCCGAGGGTTGCATAGATTTTTTCATATCCTGGATACTTTAGAGCAGAGGGAAAAATTTGATCTCCTGTAGTTATGAGTACAGGATATGCCAGATGGCGTGCAAGATCAAGCACCCTCATCCTTTCCCCTTCATAGTTTGTGGTACTCTCATAAAGGTACACATCTGCATCGGAGTGTAATAGAGCAACTTTCTCTTCACCAAAGACACCTTTTGACCTTTCATAAATTGCATTCACTGCACTTCTTAAAGGTAAGGTAAAGAAAAGCTTAGAGCCTGCGCCCCATAGGAATGCAAACTCCGTTTTACCAGTGCCTGTTGGAGCAACTAAAATTAAGTTTTTATCCTTTTTGTCCTTGATAATTTCTGCTTGCCAAAAACTCTCTGGAAATTTTTGAGAAAGCCCATTTTCTATCTCTTGATAGGGAGGAATGTCTTTTTCTATGTCCTCACTAATTCCTTCCCTTTGTAAGTATGAAGCAAAATGATCCACCCTTATCAAAACACCAAGGGTAAAAATCATCTTTCGTTTAAAATCCTCATTCAATTCAAGCTTGTAAGGTAAGAAATAATTGAGATAGGGAGGTTTGAGATGAGATAACAGATCACAACCCGTACTGATTATCTCTGCTAACTCTTCATTAAACCCTATATAGCCCAAATATTGTTTAAGCTGATTAGAGTTAGTAAGTTCAGCGCAGAGAATTGATAAGAGCTCAGCCCTTAATTGCTCTTCTTCTAATATTTTCTTCGCTACCCTTTTGAACTCACTCCTTTGACCTAAAAGGAAACCCTCAAAGTTAGCTCTCCAGTGATGAAAAGCCACAGCAGATAGGATTATGTCTTGTTCTTCCCTGTTTATATTTTTTGCCTCATTATACCCGGACGAATTAAGACTAAGCCATAAGATGGAAAAAAGACTATGGGGAATATCTGGAAAGGGCAATCTAATTGGATAATCCCAATTGCCCACAGATATCTGAAAGGTCGGGGAGACCTTGCCAAGGTCATGGGCAAAAATAGCTATTTTGATGAGCTCCTTAGTTTTATCCTCAATGGGTAAGAAGTTCTCAAGTTTTTCAAATTGTTCAAATAAAGCTTCTGTATGCTCAGAAAGGTAAAACTCCCTTCCATCAGAAGCCTTACTCTTTGCCCAAATCCTCACACTTTACCTCCTGTTCAATAAAACACCATCCCAAGCCCTTCCTCTTGATCTATGGGATAGTTAAATGGTCTAAAACCCTGCCCTTCATAGAGTTTAACTACAATATATTCAGTAAATTTGCGCTGACCATCTAAGATTTCGTAAAATAAGCCCAGTCTAAATATATTTGCATTCAACTCTTCATAAAATCTCCTGTAATTTCCCAAAAACTCCTCAGCTTTTTCACCGTTCTGTAAGAAGCCATAAATAATATTTTTTGGATCTGGAAACCAAGTAAAAAGATTTGTAGGATAAACCTTCCCAGCCACAGGTTCTATAATTTTGACCTCTTTTATATATATCCAATCTTCTGCTCTACCAAGATGAATGGAGCTAAGTCTGTCCTTTGGATCTAAGAAAGCTTCCAGAATTTTCTCTAAAAAGCTTATCTCTGGATGAAAGACATAGATTGTTATATCTACATTCTGAAGCACATCTAAAACAACAGGGGCTTGACCCCCTGGATGCTGAGGTGTAAAGTCAATAAATCTTCTGTTAATTGCACCAAATCTTTTTGTATGACTCTCCTTATCTAAGTTCCTAAACCAAACATATTCTTTTACTATACTTTCATATTTTCCATACACACATAAACTAAGTCCATCTTTGATTTTTCTAAAGGTGTCCTCTCCATCGCTTTTTATCCCAAGGAGATTGCAGAGAAGACCCTTGACAGTTGAGTATGGTGGTATTGGGTATGAAAACCTTCTTTGATAGGAAAAGGGAATTCTATAGTGAGCAGAAGGCTGATAAATTTTTACTCTAAGAACTTTGCTCATTCTTTATCTTCTCCTAACATTCACAATTTAGGCCTATGTGATTCAAAAAATCCTTCCAATTTGTGCAGAACCCTTCGGTGTTTGTTAGCACTAATTTGTTGGGATCGTAAACATAAATTTTCTCCTGTGATCCCTCAAGGTAGCTATTATCTAAGACTGATGAGTCAAATCTTCCGAGTTCCACGAAGGGATGGAATAAAGGAATAGGAAGTTTTGAGGCACTGGCTATGATAAATTTGGGAACAATTCCTATGCACTCTCCACTTGAGTGATATATCAAACCGTTTTTAAGAACTGTGAGTATCTGGCATAGGCGCTTACATTTTGGCTCATCCTTCAATTTAAAAATGGCTTTTTTCTTATTGTTCAATGGTAGTATGGTGATGGAACCATTTGGTGTATGAAAAATAGAAGAGTTTTGTGCCCGGGTTACATTAATCACCTGATTTTTTCCGGAAAAGGATAATTCTAAAATTCCGAGGTTGAAACGATAATTATCTATTAACCACTCATCTTTTCCCAACTTTTCCACATCAATGGTAAAAGAGACCTTATAATAAGAATGATGCTCTTCTTTATTCACTGGGTTTGGATTTGCTCCACATCGTCTGGCAAGATCATGGTTGGCATTAAACTGGGTATCTCCTTCCCAGGTTTCAAGGGAGATCGCCTTTGTTATCCCTATACAAGCCTTTCTTGTAAGACTCTGCTCACCAGAAATAGTGTACATATAACCAAAGGCATCAAGCTCTGCGTGAGTTAAAATGTTTTGCTTTGTCAAATCGAACTGAACAACTCCACTGGTATCTATGCAATCTGCTGGTTTCCAATCATCTCCATTTAGTCTATATAGGGTTTCGAAGAGATAGTGCCTTATAGCAACTCTGGATAAATAGGTATAGGTTCTATTTCCAAAGCGGGTGAGTTTTTTAATAGAGGGCATATTACCGCCAAGCTTTTCATCCCTATTTAGGGCAGAGGCTTCAAAAATCATAGTTAATGTAATTGCTTTAGGCAGACTATGGCTCATTTTTACACCTCCTTATTCTCCTTGTTTAGAAAGTAATGCCCCTAAAAAGGCGTACATATAAGCTCTAAACATATTTATGTCGTGTTTATTCTTCAAAGCTTCAATAAGTTCTACCGGTATCTTTTCTCCATGAACCATAAAAACTCTTATTATCATACCAACCACTGTATCTTTTTTTCCTAATCTAATTTGTTCGAGCAGTCTAAA
>CALLJI010000113.1 GCA_938091475.1 uncultured Caldimicrobium sp.
CAAGGGGTTTGATATGTAGGGGCAATTCACGAATTGCCCCCAAAACCGTCGGGGCTGTGCTTGCCCCAGCCCAGATAGTAAAATCGTAGGGGCACGGCACTGCCGTGTCCAAATTGGGCAACCGCAAGGGCTGACCCTACAATTTTTGAATTTTTGGGCAAATCGTGATATACTCTATAAATCGGGGCAATTCCTTAATTGCCCTTACAATTTAAACCTTTAAGCCCTGTGGGCACAGCAAGACGAGCCCCTACGATAGAATTCAATAGTAGAAAGCGAAGAAAGAATAATGTAACAATTCAAAACAGTAAAAAAGTGTGACAATACCTTAGGAATAACAGGAGAAGAATTAGAGATGAGGGTCATTACTTGGAATGTGAACTCCTTTGAGATGCGAAAATCTTATATAGAAGCCCTTCTAAAAGAGTTAAAACCCGACTTTTTTCTTCTGCAAGAAACAAAAAAGGAAAAACTTCCTTCAAATATCTTTGAAAAGGTTGGTTACATCCTTTATCACGCAGGAGGAAAAGGGAGAAATGGAGTAGCTATTCTTACCTCTCATAAAGCTGAAAAAATTTTCCTTGGCTTTGAAGGGGTTTTTGATGATCCTCAAGCTAAGGAAAGGATTATTGGAGCTAAGTTTGGTCCTGTAAACATTTTCTCTATCTACATACCCAATGGGAGTCCAGTAGGTTCTGAATATTTTTACTATAAAATTAATTTTTTCTATCGCTTAAGGGAGTTTTTAGAAAAGTGTTTTACTCCTGAAGAGAAGGTATTGCTTGGAGGCGATTTTAATGTGGCGCATCAGGAAATAGATGTCTATGACCCTGTGTTATTGGAAGGGCAGATTTGCTTTAATGAGAGGGAAAGAAAGGCCTTTCAGAATTTATTAGAATGGGGGCTTTGGGATAGCTTAAGGGTAAAATACCCTGATAAAAGGGGCGTGTATACTTGGTGGGATTATCAGTTTTCTGCCTTTAAAAAAAATTTAGGAATGCGTCTTGATTATATTTTAATTACAGAGCCCTTAAAAGCAAAGCTAAAAGATATCTTTGTAAATTTAAAAATTAGAGCCCTTCCGAAAACTTCAGATCATGCACCTCTCATAGCAGACTTTGAGGATTGAAAAGATAGATTAAAGCAGAGAGACATAGAAAGGGTCCAAAGGGTATCTCTGCTCTTAAACCCTCTTGCCAATTAGGTTTCTCCTCTGCCCTTTTATCCCCCCTTAGTTTCAAATATACTTTAAAGAGGAGGAAGCTTAGCACTCCCAAGAGGCTTGCCAAAAATAGAATATTAAAAAAGCTTTGATAACCCAGATAGGCTCCGAAGCCTCCCATAAGTTTAAAATCACCCATTCCGATGCTCTCTCTTTTGGCTATATGATAATAAAGGGTGTCTATAAAAAAAAGAAGTCCCATTCCAGCCAAAGCAGAAATTAAACTATCTACAAAACTCAAATGTAGGGGATTTTTACCAAGGAGGCTCAAAAACCATCCTGCAAAGATCAAAGGAAGACTTAAAAGATCTGGAATTTCCTTGTGCTTCAAATCAATAAAGGAGATGGTTAGCAAGGTTAAGACAAAATAGGCTAAGAAAATAAAGGTTATTAAATCAAAGTGGGGTTTAAACCTGAGATATAGAGAAATAATTAGCAAAGCAGAGAGTGCCTCTACCAGTGGATACTGAATAGAAATTTTTTCACCACAGTAAGCACATTTGCCTTTAAGAAATAAGTAACTTAGAATGGGGATGTTATGATACCACTTAAGGAGCTTTTGACACTTTGGACAATGAGAGAAAGGGAAAAAAAGGGATTTACCTTGAGGAAGTCTGTAGATGACTACATTGATGAAACTTCCGATAATAAGACCAAGTATGCCAAGGAAAATAACCTCTATTGGGATCATTTTTTTTCACTGGAAGAAGCGCTACCTACAATTTCCTCGTATTTTTCTTTGGCTTCTCTCAGATAGTTTAGGGCTTTTATGAAAAGATTCCAAACGGGACTTAAGTTATTGGAAATCTCAAGGATTTCAACCCCCAGGCCCGGTTCTTCTTGCGTGCCATAATGCATAATTATTCCATATATAGGTATTCTGCCAATTTCTGGTATGTCTAATTCGAAAAAGATAAGTTTCTCCTGCGTATCTCTAAATTTGTCTGTATCAATAAAAAGACCCTTCCAAGAGAGGTTTTTTACAGGATACCCCTTGGGATCTCCAGGAAAATAGACCATAGCTTTAAAAGCAAAACGTTCGAACCTTCTCTTACTGATCATTCAATTTTCCTCCAAGGTCTTTATCATTTTAGGCAAGTCCTGGGCTAAGTCTTTGGCGGTAAAACCAAATGGTCCATGGGTTTTTCTTAGTAATTTAGCAGTGGCTCCGTGCAGATAAACTCCCAAGGCTGAAGCCTGAAGGGGAGGATATCCTTGAGCCAAAAGAGCTCCAAGGATACCTGAGAGTATGTCCCCCATTCCTCCCTGAGCCATCCCTGGTTCATCAATGGAAGAGATAAAGTATTCACCAGAAATTCCGCCAATGATAGTATGGGGCCCCTTTAATACTATGGTGGCAGAAGTTAGGGTGATCAATTTCTGGATGGCTGAAAGGGGGTCCTTAAGAATATCTATTGGTTCACAAGATAAAAGCCTGGCTGCCTCACCCGGATGAGGGGTTAAAATCTTAGGATAGGGATAACTTTTAAGCTTATCCAAATGGCTACTTATCAGGGTAAGGGCATCTGCATCCAAAACCATAGGTAAAGTGGCCTTCTCTAACAACGAGAAAAGAATTTTTTGAGGCCCCTCGCCCAGACCAAAACCAGGACCAATAACAAGGGCTTTTTTACGAGAGAGGGCTGAAAGAACCATCTCAATGCTTTCTTCACTTACCTCTCCCTCCCTCTCTGGAAGACCAAGGGTCAATGCTTCTGGAAGCATACTGCTATAGATAGATTGTAAACTTTTGGTAGAAGCAAGAGTTACTAAACCTGCTCCTGCTTTCAGTGCACCAAGCGCGGTAAGATAGCCAGCTCCGCTCTTCCCAGAGCTTCCAGCAAGGATGAGAAGATGCCCAGCCTTTCCTTTGTGATAAAAACCTCTTCTTGGTTGATAAAGAGCTCTGGCTACCTTTTCCTCTAAATATATTCTCTTGGGTATCCTCTCACTTTCTTTTAAATATCTCCAGGGATAACCAATTTCTACCACCCTTATTTTTCCTGCATATTCTTTTCCAGGATAAATTAATTGCCCCATTTTAAAACACTCAAAGGTCACCGTAATATCTGCCTTTAGGGCTACTCCCAAAATCTGCCCTGTATCTGCAGAGATGCCTGAGGGCATATCAATTGCTATAACCTTATAGGGATGATTTTTTTGATACTCCTTTAAAAAGAGGATTATATCTTCATAAATTCCTGATAGAGGTCTCGTTAAACCAGTACCAAAGAGTGCATCTACCAAAAGTTGTGGCTGAAAATATTTCAAAAAGTTTTTTAATTCCTCAAAATCTTGCATCTCCCGTAAAGGTAGGTTAAGCCCCTCTAATAATTCTAAATTTCTCTTAGCTTCTTGGGAGTATTTTTCTCTCTTTCCGAAGAGAAGCACCTCTACCTCATAGCCCCAATTCCAGAGATATCTTGCACATACAAAGCCATCCCCTCCATTATTTCCAGGACCAGCTATCACGAGAACTTTACGAAAACTAAGTAGAGGATAGGTGGTTTTTATTATTTCTGCCACTCCCAGACCAGCTCTTTCCATTAGCACTTCAGGAGGTACCCCCAATTCTTTCATAATAAAGCTATCAAGTCTTTGCATCTCTTCACTTGTAGCTACATAATAAATTTTCTCACTCATCCTTTCCCCAAAGAGACACGATAGCTATAGTATATTCAAAATCATGAGAAAGGGAAAGATCTATTTTTAATCCCCCCTTACTATGAAATATCTCTTTTGCTCTGCCCTGAAGTTTAAGAATTGGTTTACTCAGAGGTGTACCCCTTATCAAGGTGATTTCGCTGAAAGAGAAGGGGGTATACCCACCTAAGGCTTTATAAAAGGCCTCTTTAGCAGCAAAGGAGGAAGCTAAAGCTTCCCAAGGTTTTCTTTTACTAAAGGCATATTCTATTTCTTCTTGATTGAAAACTTTTTTAAGGAATCTTTCTCTATAGGTTTCTAAGAGTTTTTTAATGCGAGGGATATAGACTAAATCAATACCCACACCAAGGGGTTTCATTTCGGTTTGAGGTTTGATAATTCTTCAATTAGATTAATTCTTCTTTCATGGCGCCCCTTTTCAAACTCTGTAGAAAGGAAAGTTTTTACAATTTCAATAGCCATACCATCTCCAATAAGTCTTCCCCCAAGTGCAAGCACATTGGCATCATTATGGCGTCTTGCCATTTGAGCAGAAAAGGGTTCATGACAAAGAGCAGCTCTAATTTTAGGGAAGCGATTGGCAACAATACTCATTCCAAGGCCTGTTCCACATATAAGAATACCCTTGTCAGCCTCACCCTTTAAAATCTTTTCTATGGCTTTATAACCATATTCGGGATAATCAACAGACACTGTAGAATAAGTGCCCACATCAATTACCTCATAACCCTCTTTGTCAAGAAAATCCTTTATTTTCTCTTTTAAGAAATAACCTGCGTGATCTGAGGCAATGACAATTTTCATAGGGCCTTCTCTCTGAAAAGTTAGGGATATTTTTTAAAAACAAGACAAGCGTTAGTGCCCCCAAATCCAAAGGCATTGGAAAGGGCAATTTTAATATCAGCCTTTATAGCCTGATTGGGCACATAGTTGAGATCACATTCCGGATCTGGCTCTTCGTAATTAATGGTAGGGGGAACGATTCCCTCCTCTAAGGCCTTTACAGTTAGCACTGCCTCTAATCCCCCTGCACCTCCCAGTAGATGCCCAGTCATAGACTTAGTGGATGAAACTAAAAGCTTATAAGCATGCTCCCCAAATACTTTTTTAATAGCCTTTGTTTCAGCTACATCATTAAGGGGAGTACTTGTGCCATGGGCATTTATGTAATCTACCTCTTCAGGTTTGATATTTGCATCCTTTAGCGCTAATTCCATACAGGCAGAAGCTCCCTCTCCTTCTGGGGAAGGAGCAGTCATATGATAGGCATCGGCATTAGCTCCATAGCCTATGAGTTCTGCATAGATTTTAGCCCCTCTTTTTTTGGCAAATTCAAGCTCTTCTAAAATAAGAATGCCACATCCTTCAGCTATCACAAAACCATCTCTTTTGGCATCAAAGGGACGGCTGGCTTTTTCTGGGGCATCATTTCTCGTTGAAAGAGCCTTCATTACAGAGAAACCAGCTACAGTTAGGGGAGTGATAAGGGCTTCAGTCCCTCCAGCTATCATTACTTTGGCTTTTCCTTCTTGAATAATTCTAAAAGCCTCTCCAATAGCATGGTTTCCTGCAGCACAGGCGGTACAAACTGCCATATTGGGGCCTTTAGCTCCATATAAAATAGCAATTTGTCCTGCTGCCATATTGGGAATGATCATAGGTATAAAAAAGGGGGTTACCCTTCTATAGCCCTTTTCATCCAAGATTCGTGTGTAGTGCTCTACTTGCCCAACTCCACCCATTCCTACACCAATAATAACTCCCACTTCATCTCCTAAATCAGATTTGGGAAGCGAGCTATCACTTAGAGCCATTTCTGTAGCTGCAATGGCATATTGAATAAAAGTATCTATTCTTGAGATGAGTTTTGCTGACATAAATTCTTCTGGTTTGAAATTCTTTACCTCTCCGGCTATTTGACTGGGCAAAGAAGAGGCATCAAATTTGGTTATATGTGAGATTCCCGATTCTCCAGCAATAATCTTCTTCCAGGTCGCATCAACTCCTATGCTTAGAGGAGAAACTGCACCTAACCCTGTGATAACAACCCTTTTTTTCTCCACCTTTACCCTACCTTTGACTTAACATATTCTATAACATCTTTTACTGTTCTTAATTTTTCTGCATCTTCATCAGGTACTTCCATCCCAAAAGCTTCTTCCATAGCCATAACTAACTCAACTAAATCTAAGGAATCAGCTCCCAGATCATCCACAAAGGAGGCTTCAGGCTTAATTTGATCCTTAGATAGATTAAGCTTTTGAGCAATAATTTCAATCACCTTTTCCTCAATAGACATCTCTCCTCCTCCCTTTTTTCTCTTTTATTACCAGTTTTTTTGAAAAAAACAAGAGCTATAAAAGAAAAATACGATTAATATCTTGAAAATTTGTTGGGCCTCCGCCCCG
>CALLJI010000114.1 GCA_938091475.1 uncultured Caldimicrobium sp.
ATTTAGTACCAGAGAGACATCTGGGTTTAATCACCTCTTTTGAAGAAGATATCCATTTTGTGGAAAATTTAAAGGATAAGACAAAGGATTATATAGATCTTGACGCAATCCTTGAGATAGCAAAAACTGCAGAACCTCTTAATATTCCAATGTTTTTCCAGGAGAGTTCAAATAAGGCTAAAATAAAAATAGGCGTTTTCTTAGATCCAGCCTTTCAGTTTTATTATCCAGAAAACTTAGAAGTTCTTACTTATTATGGAGGAGAGCTTTCTTTTATAAATTCCCTTGAGAGCACAAGTCTACCTAGAGATGTATCTGCTCTTTATCTGGGAGGTGGATTCCCTGAGGTTTATGCAGAGAAATTAGCAGAGAATATTACTTTAAGAAGAGAGATTAAATCTTTTATAGAAGAGGGTCTTCCAGTCTACGCCGAATGTGGAGGACTTATGTATTTAGGAGAAGAAATTGAATGGCAAGAGAAAAAATTCCCAATGGCTGGAGTATTACCAATTAAGTTTAAAATATCCAAGAAACCCTATGGACATGGATATGTTGTGGCAAAGGTAATTAATAGTAATCCTATATATCCTTTAGGTGACATAATAAAGGGGCATGAATTTCATTATTCTTATCCCTCGGAGATAAAGTTAAAGGAAAATATGAAAATTGTTTTTCAATTAGAAAAAGGTAAGGGCTTAAATGGAAATTTAGATGGGATTGCCTATAAAAATTTAGTAGCTTGCTATACCCATATTCATATTTTTAGTGTAAAATACTGGGCAGACAAATTTTTAGATTTAGCTTTTAAGTTTAACCAGCAAAAAATCCTTTAAGGAGGTGTAATATGTTTGAAATTACAGTTAATTATGAGACATGTGATGCCTGTGGAACCTGTATAGATTCCTGTCCTGCTCAAGTTTACGACAAAGGTGATGATGGGAAACCCATAGTAGCTAGAGCTGAGGATTGCTTAGGTTGTATGACCTGTGTAGAGGTATGCCCAACTGGATCTATTACCGTTAAAGAAATTTAGTTTTAGGGGAGGGGCCTATTGGCCCCTTTATCAATGTATATAAGTAGAAAAATAGGGCCCTTTGGATATAGTTATAGAATTTGTGAGAGCTATTTTGAACAACCATATTACAAATCAAGAATTCTTTTAGATTTAGGTACCAATCCCGAGAAATATGTAACATACTATAGTGATGTCTCCTTTTCTATTGATATAGAAGAAGAATTGTCTAAAGTTGGTGTTAAAACAGATCAATTTGAATTAGAAGAACTTTTTTTACCCTTTATTAAGCCAGAAGCTAAAAGATGGGTTCAATTTTCGTTAAACAGAAAAAGAGAAATAGAAAGTAAATCCCTGGATTTTGAGGTTTCCGAGATTCACTGGTTTGACAGAGTTAGATTAATAGCTTTAAAACTTGATGCTAAGGAACCACATAGAGTTATTAATAAAAGATTTCCCTTTTTCAAATTTCTTATCCAAAAATCACGGGATGAAATTGAAAACTATCTCTGGAATATTGAGGATAGACTTAATTTTAGAGAACGCTTTATCTATATTTATAGTATATTTTCTCTACAGAGAGTTTCCTCTTTAGAGGAAAGAGACCAAAAATTTTTAAATACTTTATGTGAAGTAGCAAAAGATCCAAATTATTTTCATTACCTTACAGAAGATGAGGTATTAGCCAATTATTTAGCAAGGTATGTTTGGATGTATTTTGATTTTATACCTATAAGAAGAGTACCTAAAATTTATCAAGAGATTGAAAAAGGATATCTTCTGGAAATATCAAGAGTGCTTAATGTTTCTATGGAAGTTTTACTTCATAGCTCTAAAAGGGAAGTTTTAAAGCTCTTTCGTCAAAAGCTCTTAGAGGCTCATCCGGACAAAGGAGGTTCACACGAGGAGTTCATAAAAATCAGAGCTCTTATGGATTTTTTTATAAAAAGGAAAAATTAATTTTTAGTATAGGTTTTTAATTTTGCAGTTAAGCTTCCAAAAATTGGTAACGATCCTCTTAATTCAAGGGGAATTTTTTCTTCTTTATCTAAAATAAGAATAATCTCCTTAGATCTTTTCAAAAGTTCACTTTTTTCGGGTAAAAGGGTTTGAATTTGGAGACAGGCTTTAGTGGTATTATTGAATTTATATGAAAGAGTATTTTGATAGATAAGTTTGGCATAATGTCTTTCTCCTTTGATAAAAATTGGGATTTGGTAAGAACTGTTTTCAGCATAATTGATATGCCAAGAAGCTATAAAGGCTGTGAGCTCATCGAAGAGAGGGAAAGTGGTGTTATAGAAATGTTCTTTGGGAGAGGGGAGCCTTTGTTTTAAGTAAACTTGCCTTTTTTCTGGATAAAAAAATAAAATTTTTTCTCGTTCCTTAAAGGGCTCTTTAGAATAGATGAAACTTTTTTGTGGATATCCTTTGTTATCAAGAGTACTTTGCCATTTTGCTTGATAGGGATAAATAAGGTTACCAGTCCCTGTAGTATAGGCAAGGGCAGTGACCTCTCTGCCATTCAGTATAATTTTGCTTTCTCCTAATTTAATTGGCCCATAAAAGATCTCATAGTGAAGGAGAGTTTAACCAAGTAAGGTTTGGTTAAAGAGAAAAATTAAAAATAAAGCCAGCCAAAGAGTGAAAATCATTTAGAAAATTTTTCCTTTAATTTTTGAAAAACAATTTTTGGAACTAAATCTTCTACATTACCACCAAATTTTGCCGCTTCCTTTATGATAGAAGAACTTAAAAAAATGTATTTTAAGCTGGGCATAAGAAAA